>JBARMF010000356.1:0-7091 GCA_049802315.1 Candidatus Udaeobacter sp. | reverse complement strand
GGGATTCGTTCCTGCGAAGACATCGGGCACATGGTTTTTAATTTGATCGGCGCCGGCGTCTTCGGGAAAACCGAGCAGGATTCGATAGAGGACTTCAAAAACGTTTACGATTTCGAGGAAGCGTTTGTGAAACCATTCGCACCAGCGAAACTGGAAACTCTGAAACCGCTGCCGCAGTTGCCGGCGTCAAAGCCAGCCACGTCGAGCAAGTGATGCTGGGGTCGAAACGCTCGTATCGAAGAAATTGCACGTGCAGCCAATAAATGACGAAATCCGAACGACGAATGGCGAATTAATGTCGAAGCTCGAATGACAAAAAGATCGACGCCGGCGTTCGGCTCTTTTCAGGCTTCGTCATTTATATTTCCTTCGTCATTCGACATTCGTGCTTCGTCATTTCAGATCTGACTAATGTATCGCATCCCAGTAGCGAGTTTTCTCGCAGCGGCTCTATTATTTACCATGGTCAACTTGAAGGCTGCGCCACCTGAATCCTCGGCCCTGATTTCGTTTCCGCCGAGCACGGCGCAAAAATGGATTTTGCCAGACGGGCTGACCGTCATCGTGCAGGAAGATCACAGCGCGCCGGTGGCGAGCGTGCAGGCATGGTGCGCGACGGGAAGCATCGATGAAGACCAGCATCTCGGTGCGGGGTTATCCCATATTCTGGAACACATGCTGTTCAAAGGAACGAAAACGCAGTCTGCGAATCAGATTGCGCAAAGTATCCAGGACGTCGGGGGTTACATCAACGCCTATACCTCTTTTGATCGGACGGTTTTTTGGATCGACGTGCCGAAAGATGGGGTCACCAGGGCGGTGGAAGTTTTGAGCGACGCTATGATGAATTCCACCCTCCCGCCGGAGGAATACAACAAGGAGCAGGAAGTTATCCGACGCGAATTCGCCATGGGCATGGACGATCCCGATCGCATGGCGAGCCTGCTGCTTTTTGGGACGGCATATCAACGGCATCCCTACCGGTTTCCAGTCATTGGCGAGCTGGAGATTTATAACCAGCTTACGCAAGAGCAGGTCATGCAGTATTACAAAACGCGTTACGTGCCGAACAATCTCACCTTCGTGGTTGTCGGCGATGTGGACGCGGAAAAAGTGCGGCAACAGCTGGGCAGCTTGTTTAAATCGTATCCCGAGAAATCGCTGAAGCCGGTTTTCATTCCTTCAGAACCGCCACAACTTGGCCGGCGAGAAGTCCATCGGGAATTTTCCACGGAGTTGACACATCTCGCGATGGCCTGGCATATCCCGGAAGTTACGAGTCCGGACGTTCCCGCCCTGGATTTACTCTCGACTATTCTTGGGGATGGGCGCAGTTCGCGGCTTTATCGGCGTATGCGCGAAGAAGCCGGCCTGGCATTTAGTGTTTCGGCATTTTCTTACACACCGGGCGATCCGGGATTGTTTGGCATCGACGCTACTCTCGATCCGAAGAAGCGCGAAGCTGCCGAGCAATTGGCGCTGCAAATCATCGATGAGGTGAAACAGAGCGGCGTGACCGCGGACGAATTAGAAAAGGCGAAGAAGATCACGCTTGGTCAGCATCTCGGTGCACTGACTACGATGCGCGGTCAGGCTTCGGATACTGGTTCAAACTGGTTGCTCACGCGTGATTTGAATTTTAGTCGCGAATACCTGGATGCGGTCCAGAAAGTGACGCTCGACGACGTCAAACGCGTTGCCCGCACTTATCTGACCGAGAACAACCTCACGGTGGTCTCGTTGAATCCGAAGGGCTCTCTGAGCGGCAAAGCCGAACCCGTGAAACCGGTTGCCGCGGGTGAGATTCAAAAATTCGAGCTCTCAAACGGATTGCGATTGCTCGTACGCGAAGATCATCGGTTACCGCTCGTAGGGATGGGGGCCGTGTTTCGTGGCGGCTTGCTCGCTGAAAATCCAGAGGACAACGGCGTTACACGATTAATGGCGAAAGTGCTGTTGAAGGGAACGAAGACGCGCACTGCCGAGCAAATCGCCAATGATCTTGAATCCGTGGGCGGTTCCATTTCGAGCGATGCAGGCAACAATTCGTTCAGCGTGTCGGTCGACGTCATGAAGCCCGATGTGAAATTGGGCCTGGACATGCTCTCGGACGTCTTGCTTAACGCCACGTTCCCGGAAAAAGCGGTCGCGCGTGAAAAAGAAATCCAGATCGCCGCGATCCAGCAGGAGGACGAACAATTGACCAGCGTGGCGCGCAACATCATGCGACAAGCGCTTTTTCCGCAGCACCCGTACGCGCTGCGATCGAACGGCTCGGTCGAAACCGTGCACCATCTGACGCAAAAGGATTTGGCCAATTTTCGCGATCGTTACGTAGTTGCGAAGAACGGTGTGCTTTATGTCTTCGGTGACGTTAAGCCAGCAGAGGTAAAACAACTCGTCGAGGAAACCCTTGGAAAGATGCAGCCCGGCGCGCTTGCTTTGACAGACGCGAAGCCGTCAATGCCGTTGAGCAAATCAGAATCGGTCGAGAGCCGCAAAGACAAGGCGCAGGGCGTAATCATGGTCGGTTTCCGCGGCGCGAGTTTGTCCAGCCCCGATCGTTACGCGCTGGAATTAATTGATGAAGCGAGCAGCGATCTGGGGTCGCGATTCTTCGTTCGCATTCGCGAGCAAATGGGCCTGGCCTACTACGTGGGAGCCGCTCAAATGCAGGGCCTCGTGCCGGGGCTGTTTGCGTTTTATCTCGGTACCGACCCGCAAAAAATCGAACCGGTGAAGGCCGCTTTTCTCGACGAGATTCATAAGTTGGCGAACGAAGGTCTCACCCCTGTGGAATTACAGCGCGCGAAAAAGAAATTGATCGGCCAACAAGAAATCGCCAATCAAAGCAACGACGCTTTCGGTTATCACTGCGCGCTCGACGAAGTTTACGGCCTCGGCTTCGATTACTATAAACGACTCGAGCACGACGTGAACGGCGTGACCCTCGACGACATCAAAAAAGTGGCTGCCAAATATTTTCGCGATCAACCGTACGTTTTGGCAACCGTGCAACCACCGGAAAAGAAGTGACCCGCCTTTGCCAAGGCTGTGGCGGACAGGCGAGTGACGAAAGAACCCGTTCATGATACAGTAGGCGACTTGATCACTCGTCACCCGTCACTCATCACTTTCCTTTATGGCTGAAGTCCAAAAAACTGTTCAAACCGGTGAGATGACCCAGCGGTTCATCGAATTCGTGATGATGCATGCGCAAAACGCCGCGCTCTTTCTCGGTCAAATTCCAAATCCAAAAACCGGCGAACCCGAAATTAATCTGGATCTGGCCAGGATGTTCATTGATCAACTCGAAATGATTCAGGAAAAAACGCGCGGCAATCTCACAAACGAAGAAACGATGGTCCTGCGCAACGCCCTTTCCAATTTGCAGATGGCGTTTGTGGAAGTCTCTGGTGGGGTGCGACCGGAGCCTGCTCACCGAGACGAGGGCGCGCCGGACACTGCCGCCCAACCTGAACCGCCTCCGCCCGCGTCCTCACAATCGGCGGAACAACCGGCCTCAGGCGCTGCAGAGCAAAGATCGCCGATCTCATCAGCGGAGCCCGAGACGGAATCGCGAAAGAAATTCACCAAAAGCTACGGGCCGTAGTTCGATTCACCTTCGGAAAACTATCCTCGTCGTGCGCCTCGGCGGTCCGAAGGTCTGCGTCTATAATGGAATTGGATCCAAAATTCCGTACAACCTTCGTTAGGCTTTCGTATGCCAGCTACCGCGATGTCTCAGGAAGCAATCTACAGCACCCTCTACGCGGTGCTGGCTCTTACTGATTCGATCTTTCAGATCTGGATTACTCTGACTTTCGCGGTTCTGGTCGCTTCTTACGTTGCCCAGCGACACTTCGACAGCGGGATGTATCGATTGGTCTCCGGTCTCTATGCGTTCGCCTCCGCGATTCTCTTCGTACGGTTTTGGAGTGCGGCCTACCAGGCGTTCCACTATAAGAACCTCTTGATTGCGCGCGGCTTCGAGCCATGGCCGGTTCCAAATATTGTCTCACTCGTCATCGGAGTTGGAACTCTTCTTTTCCTCTTTGCCGGCACGCTCGGCACGCTTTGGTTTGTGCGCAGGACATGGAAGCGAGGCCGGGCTACTAAATGTTGAAAGATGATTTATGAAGGATGAAAGACAGCAAAGCTCGCCGTAGCCAGCGGCGGCTCCGCTCTGTCTCGTTAGGCCCATGAAACCCACATTTCGCTCAACGTTCGTCGCACTGATTTTGACGACGATGTTGTTTTCATCCGGATGTGAGAAGCAGACTGTCGTCACAGATCCCACTGCCCAAAGCACACCTGGAAGCACAAAAATCCTCGAGGCGGCAGATCTCGTTGGATACGACGGAAAAAGGCTCAGGAAAAGCGTCGATCGCATCAAGGAGGCCAACGAGAAGCATGATCAGGAATTAGAAAAGATGGCCGGAAGTGGGCCGGACCAGTAACGCCCCTTATACAACTTGAAGAAGCTTGCCACAGGCAGCTGCCGTCGGTTACCTCGCGCGAATTAGGTTATTTGCTGCTCGTGCGCGTGGTAGGAGTAGTGCGCGCACGCGGTTTTGCTTTCGCTGTTTTGAGAACAGTGATTGTTCCTTCTCGTGCGACGGCGGGCGGGGGTGATGCTTCGGGATATTTCTTGGTCGTGGGCCAGATAAGGCGCCACGGCTGCGTTTTTATTGTATCGCTGAATTGCTTGATGTTTTCACCGGCCGGCTGGAGCTCGCTTGTCGCTACCTTTAATTTCTCCGACGACGACCGCAGGTTTTGCAGGGTAACTTTGATGTTGTCGTTCTCTGTTAGGCTGGTGCTAATTTTTTCGATATTGGTGAGCGAATTCGAGAGCGCGCTGTCGGGCGCGGTTAGACCGGAGAGGTGTTCGCCGAATGTCTTGAATTGGGTGAGAGCGAGATTGAGTTCCGAGTTTTCGTCAGTGAGTTTGTTCAGATTTTGGGCGGTGTTCTGGAGGTCTTTCATCGTGTTGGTCGCTTCGTTGGCAACCGGTTTGATGACCTCCAACATTTTCGCTGCCGCCTCGCCGAGATCCGGTGTGCGTTCGCCCGCGAATGTCTCGCCATTTTTTGCGCGGCCGGACTCTTGTGTGCCCTGGGTGAAATCGATTGCCATGTCGCCTAACAAACCGAGTTGTATCATCTGCGCCTTCGCGTCGCGGAAAAGCATGGCGCTCTTGTCCACCTGCACATCAACGCGCGCTTCGAAGCGCGGAGAAGGGGAGGGGCTCGCACTTGGCTCAGACGGGTGAATCGCCGCCGCCGCTTGCTGCGCCTGTTTTTCTTCGGCAAGCGTGAGTGGCGAATACAATTTCTGGACCTGACCAATCTTGCGGCCTGCGAGCATCACCACTGCGCCCGGTTTAATTCCGGCGGCGTTATCGAAGTAAACCCCGTACGTAACCAGCGGCCGAAATAATCCCGGTGCGCCGAGCAAGACCAGAAGAAAGGCGATCACGCCGATCGTGCCGACTACTAGCAAACCTGTCAGGATTTCATTTCTTTGTAATTGCATCGAGTGAGCCTTCCAGAATCGGGCCTTCCGTGCTGCCGCTCAAGAACTGTGCGACCACCGGGTTCTTGGATTGTTTAAACTGTTCTGGTTCGCCTTCTTCAATAATCTTTCCCTCATACAACATAGCCATTCGCGTAGCGATACGAAAGGCGCTCTCCATTTCGTGCGTCACAATGATAGAGGTCGCCTTCGATTTTTGAGTGAGGCTGATAATCAGCTCGTCAACAACCGTGGCAATGACCGGGTCGAGTCCTGCCGAGGGCTCGTCCAGCAGGATCAATTCGGGCTCCAGCACGAGTCCGCGTGCAAGGGCTATGCGTTTGCGCATACCGCCGCTGAGTTCATCGGGCAGCAGGTCCTTTGTGTCTAGCATTCCTACAAGGTCGAGTTTTTCGTCAACAATCTTGTCAATATCGCTGCGCGATTTGTCGGTAAGCTCTTCCAGCGGGAGCGCCACATTCTGGCGAACCGTGAGCGAGCTTAACAGCGCCGAATATTGATACACCATCCCTATGTGCTGTCGCACCTGTTGAAGTTTTCTGCGCTTCAGACGGTTGATTTCAAATTGTTTGAAAAAAACCGAGCCGGAATCCGGGCGAAGTATACCAAGGATCAAGCGTAAGATCGTACTTTTACCGCTGCCGCTCTGGCCCATGATTACGAGGCGCTCCTGCGGCTGCACATCAAGTGACATGCCTTCGAGCACGTTTTTTTCCTCGAACTGCATGTGCACGTCGCGCAGCTCAACCATTCGCGGCGGCGTGCTCACGTCGGATAAAAGTTGGTGTAGATGACATTGTAAACCGTGTCGAAGCCGATCACGGTTGTGATAGCGGTGACCACGCTGGAAGTCGTGTTGGTGCCAACTCCAGCCGCGCCGCCTTTCACAGTGAGCCCCCGATAGCAGGCGATTGCCGCGATGAGGAGACCGAACATGAAGCTCTTCAATATGCCAGTGATGATATCGCGAATGAGCAGTGAATCTTTTACCAGATCGAGAAAATAGGGAAATGCGATGCTGAAATACGCTTTACAAACCAGGCTGCTCGCAAGTACGGCTGCAAGATTCGAAACCGTGGAGAGACACGGCGTTAGCAGAAAAAGCGCAAGCATTCGAGGCGCGGCGAGAAACCGCAGCGGGCCGATACCCATGGCTTCAATCGCTTCAACTTCCTCGTTGACCTGCATTGTGCCGAGCTCCGCCGTAAACGCGGCGCCGATGCGTGCAGCGACCATGATCCCGGTGATCAGCGGACCAAGTTCGCGCGTAAACGCAATTGCCACCAGGCCCGGAATCAGCCGCTCCGTTCCGAAGCGTTGCAGTTGATAGCCCGTCAATAACGCCATTGTCAGCCCGAGAAAGAAGCAGACCATCCCGACCAGCGGCACCGAATCCACACCAGCCCGTACGCTCTCGCGGAAAAAGCTGGCTGCACGGAACGGGGCGCGACGCTGCTGCACGCGTTCCATGCTTTCCTGGAATGTGTTTACAATGAACCAGAAAACGCTGCCGAGCTCGCGCAGAAAACTGCGCTGGATCTCAACGACCTCCA
>JBARMF010000355.1:0-3817 GCA_049802315.1 Candidatus Udaeobacter sp. | reverse complement strand
TTGAATTGCTCGCGTTGATCGGCCGGCATGTTCGCAGCCATTTTGTCAGCCATGTCCTCGAATAGCGCCTTGGGCGGGCTAACCTGCAGATAGCGTTCGGCTTCTTTGCGTCGCGTTTCGGGGGTGTCAGCCGCACTGAAGACTGGAGACCAGGCGGACAATGTAAGCACGAGCAAAACGACAAGTTTTTGTTTCATAGTGCGCGATTGATAACGCAGTGCGGACAGCAAGGCCACCTTTTTCAGCACGCGCCGATTTTAGATCGGTTTAAATCAGTACGGCAGCCAGTCCAAGAAAAACGAGCAGGCAACCAACGTCGGTGAAAGTGGTGACGACGATGCTGGACGCCATTGCGGGATCGGCTCCGAGTCTTTTCATTACCAAGGGAACCATTGCGCCGGCCACGCCACTGAAACAACAACTGATGGTGATGGCGAGGAACACCACAACACTGAGCATCAGCGCATCGTGGCTCTTTACCATCCTGGCAAAGATGAACATCGCGACGCCTCCCGTAACTCCGGTTAGCGCGCCATTAAATGTGCCTAACAAAGCTTCCTTGACCAGAAGCAGACGTTCTTTCCCAGATCTTAGGTCGCCCAAAGTTATGCCGCGCAAACACACCGCGAGTGCCTGTACCCCTGTATTCGCAGCCTGGCCAATGAGCACGGGCAGAAATACCGCCAGCGCTATGATGCGATCGATTGTGTGCTCAAATAATCCAACAACGAGCGCAGCAAGCAGGCCGCAGAACAAATTCACCTGTAGCCACGGATGGCGGAATCTTAAACTGCGCGTCCAAGGCGTCGTAAGTCGTTCCTCCGTTTCGACGCCGACCATTTCGCCCGGCTGCGCACTTAACTCGACCGCCTGCGCTTCAAAAAGCATCTGACCGCGCACCAGGCCCAGGAGTTGCCCTGATTTTTCGCAGACGGGATAAACTGGATAATGCCTAACGAGCACAGCTCTCATCGCCTGCGTCAGCGACATATCGGGCATGAGATGGAACGGATCTCGCAGCATGATCTCTTCCAAACGTTGCTCGCGTTGCGCCAATAACATGTCGCGCATCACCACGACCCCAAGAAGCTTGTCCTCGTCGTCCGTCACGAAGGCGTAAGTAATAATCGTTTTTTTTGCGAGCCGCCGAATTTGCTCTGTAGCTTGAGCGACCGTCGTTGTCGGTCGAAAAACTGCCAGTGGCGGCTGCATGAGTCGCCCAACGGTACGTTCCGGATACGTTTGATTGCGCATCCACTGTTGCGTTGTTTCGGAAGAAGCAGTGGCCAGAATCGTTTCGCGCCGGGATGGAGCGAAGCGTTGCAGGATCTTTAGTGCTGCCGCGGGATTAAGCAGCTCGAGCATCTTAACCACGAATTCATCCGGATACGGCTTAAGCATCTTTACTGCTTCGCGTGGGTCGCGTTCGACAACCTTGGTGAAAAGTTCTCGCAGTTCCGGCTCAATGTCGCGCACAGCGCCCGATGCAATCTCTGTTCTGGCCTTACTCATGGGCGCGAGTGTGGCAAGGCGAGCGTAAGCTGGCAATCTTAAGTCTCGCGGCTATGAAGCTTGCCGAATGACGATTTGGAAATCGTTGCTTCTTCTCAATCTTACGTCGTGCGTGTTTTCGTTCTCACTGGCGCGGGTGTTTCGGCTGAAAGCGGCATCCCAACTTTTCGCGGAAAGGATGGCTATTGGCGAAATATTGATCCGACAAAACTTGCGACACCGGAAGCGTTCGCTCGCGATCCGCAATTGGTTTGGAATTGGTATCGCGAACGGCGGCAAGGCGTCCGAAATGCGCGACCCAACGCAGCGCACGAAGCAATCGCACGACTTGCCCAGCGGACGGATGAGTTCCTGCTCGTTACTCAGAACGTGGACGATCTGCATGCGCGAGCTGGAATACCGGCACAAAAGATGGTGCAAATTCATGGCGACATTTTCGTCAGTCGCTGCTCGCGCTGCGAATTTGATCGACGCGAGTATGAGCAGGAGCATGAGCATGAAGTCGGCATTCCGAGATGCTCGAGATGCAGTGCCTTCATGAGACCCGGTGTTGTCTGGTTCGGCGAACAACTGCCGCGGAATGAACTGGAACGAGTTGAAGATTTCCTCGATGGCGGAGCCTGCGACGTCGTGATCGTTGCGGGAACGACTGCCACGTTTGGTTACATTATTGATTGGGCGCTCCGCACCAGCCGGGATAGCGGCGAACTTATTGAAGTGAATCTTGAGGAAACGCCGCTCTCACGATTCGCAACGCAGTTAGTGCGCGAGCCGGCTGCGATCGCATTGCCGCGCATTGTCGATCGGATAATTCGTTCGTAGGACACCACGGAAATTTAAAGCGGCGCGGGGACGCGCACGCACTCCGAAAGCTTCGCGAAATAGAACAACGATATGCGCACAATTTCTCACGGAAGTGCTTTCGGAGTGCGATGCGTCCTCGCATCGCTTTTTCAACTCATACTAATCCAGCGCAGATAACGCTCGGCGGATCGCGCAACGGCTGCCTTTGCATCGGCAAAAACGTTCGCGTTCCACCAGCCGCCATAAATCTGCTCAAATGAGAAAGGTTCGATCCTTTCGACGATGCGGCGAATCGCCGAGGCTCCGAGCGGAATGAGATTGGGATAACTCCGCAGAAAGCTGACGTAACGTCGATCCTGTACGACGGTAATAATGTCGCCGGTAAGCAAGGCGCCTTTGCCATTAGCGCCTTTCGGCCAATGCAGCACGGTGCCGCCTTCAAAATGACCACCGCAATTGATTAGCGTTAGCCCATCCCAAAGTGACAGGCTCGATCCTTCCCAGAATTGAATGCGCAGTCCCGCGCCTGCGGGACGCATGACCCATTCGCGATCGGCCGAATGCAAAAAGATTTTGGCGTCAAAACATTCGGCCCATTCGATCATGGAAGAGTAGAAATGCGGATGCGAAATCGCGATGCCGCGGATGCCGCCGCGTGCGTTTACTTCGGCGATTGTTTCGTCGTCCAGCAAAGAGATGCAGTCCCAGAGCAGATTTCCTCCGGGCGACTGAAGAAGCAGAGCCCGCTGGCCGATTGCAAATTCCGGTTCCGTGCCGATGCCCAGCAGTAGGGGCGCTTCATCTTCGAGACGATTGTGATGATCAGTTTGTAATCGCTTGAGCGTCGTCCATTCCTGGCCAGTGTGACGCACGAATTGCCGTTCATCTTCGCAAATCGAACAGCGAGACGGCGGTTCCGCAGTCTCGGCAAACTGCGTCCCGCATTGCACGCAGATAAAGTTTTCCATAGTGGGATTTTGTACCGGCGATGAGTATTCGTCGCAAATACGTGAGAGACGGTGGCAACCGCTTCAGTTGGTTCCTCGTTTAGCGCCAACGGCGCTGTGTTACTTCGAGCCTGGGGCATCGCCCCAGGAAATTCGATTCCCTCGCAAACAAGCGCTGAAAGCGCGATTCAATCCCAACGGGCTTGGTTCATACCACAGAGATCACACGCCTTGAAATTGGCGCCAAAGCAAGTCCTGGGGCGTTGCCCCAGGCTCTGACATGAACCGCGCCTTTGGCGCTAACAGGCCATCAGTCTGCAGAGGTCAACAGAGTGGAAACTCACCGTCTCTCACCGAGGCCCGTCTGCCACAGGAGCCCATGCTCACGCTCGCGATCATTTGTGCGCGGCAAGTATTTTGGCGAGTCGCCAGACTTCGTGAAAGGTGTTGTACAGCGGCGCCGGCGCGACGCGAATCACGTTCGGCTCGCGAAAATCGCATTTCACACCGCCGGCCACGAGTTCTTCGTGTAACTGCTTTGGATGCTCGTGCGC
>JBARMF010000354.1:0-3357 GCA_049802315.1 Candidatus Udaeobacter sp. | reverse complement strand
AACCACAGGAATGGAGTAATTTTTTGCATCAGAACTTCTTCGCTTCGATCCGGACTCTCAGCCAGCGGAATTTGGCGTTTCACGGAAACCCCCTAGAATGCTCCGATGCTAATCGACAAACACGCACCGTTGGACTCTCTGTCATGTCGAGCGAAGTCGAGACATCTCGTGATGAAACGCAAAGCTAACTCCACGGGATCCTTCGACTCCGCTTCGCTACGCTCGGAATGACAAACATGTTAATCGACACTCACGCACATCTCGACTTTCCGGACTTCGCAAATGATCTCGAGGACGTGCTGCGTCGCGCTGACGAAGCAGACGTAAGACGCATCATCACCATCGGCACATCAATCGAGAGCAGCCGGCGTGCGATCGAACTAGCAGAAAATTATCCGCCTGTTTACGCGGCGATTGGCGTTCATCCAAGCCACGCAGAGGAGGCGGAGGACGATGTGATCACACCGCTACGCGAACTGGCGAAAAATCCGCGCGTGGTGGCGATTGGCGAGACCGGCTTCGATTATCACCACTTGGCGAGTGAAAAGGTGGCTAAGGAAGACCAGGTGCAGGTGATGACTGCTCTGCGAAGTGAAACCGATGAAGAAATCGAAGCGCAAATTCGCGACGGCGCTTACAAATCTAAACAGACGAGTTTGTTCCAGCAGCAACTTGATCTGGCGGTCGAGCTTGGGCTCAACGTCGTGATTCATCAACGCGACGCGTGGGAAGATACGCTTGAAGTCCTGCGTGCTTATACCGGCAAGGTGCGCGGTGTTTTTCACTGCTTTGGCGGCACGCTTGACCAAGCGAATGAAGTTCTCGCCCTTGACCATCTCGTTTCGTTCACTGGAATTGTTACTTTCAAAAACGGCATGGCCGTGCGACAGGTCGCGGAAGAAATTCCGCTCTGGAAATTTATGGTCGAAACCGATTGCCCGTTTTTGGCGCCCGCGCCTTTTCGCGGAAAGCGCTGCGAACCTGCGCATACGCGCATAGTCGCCGAAACGATCGCGACAGCGCGCGGTGTTTCCCTGCAGGAAATTTCTGAAGCAACGACCGAAACCTCAGAGAAGTTCTTCAGGTTTAATCGCGCATGAGAAGCGGGAATCGAAGGGCGCGGGTGCCAGGTGCCCGCGGAACGCGGCACAACTTGGATGGCAGATCAATTCGTCCTTGTCACTGGATCGCAATAGGCATCGCTTTATTCATTGCGTCTTGTGCAGCGCCAGACACGCGCCACCAGATCGTGATCAGTACACGCGACCAAAAGTTGGCGCTCCTCGATCGTGGTAACCTCATGGCCACTTATCCTGTTTCCACTTCCAAATTCGGTCTTGGCGATTGGCGAGGCAGCAGATTTACGCCGCTCGGCAATTTGCAGATAGCGGAAAAAATTGGCGACAACGCACCATCGGGCACGGTGTTTAAGAGTCGGCGGCGCACCGGCGAACTCGTCCGGGCTAATTCGCCTGGCCGCGATCCGATCGTGACGCGGATTCTCTGGTTGCGTGGACTGGAAGCGCAAAATGCCAACGCATTTAGGAGGGACATTTACATCCACGGCACCCCCGAGGAATGGAAAATCGGTTCGCCCGCGAGTTACGGATGCGTCCGGATGCGCTCCAGCGACATAATACAATTGTACAACATCGTTGGAGTCGGCGCGGCGGTTACGATCGTGAACGCGCCGCTCGTCAGCGCAGTTCCCGGTATGGCTTCAGGTCATTCAATGGGACCGGAAAACACGGCGCCGTTCGTAATGCGCTAGCTACGCTTGCCAATTCCATTAGCACCGGGCTTCAGCCCGGTGGGAGACACCACAGGATCAAGGGCGAAACTGTTTCAACAGTTTCCCTCGCGGCGAAGCCGTTAAAACGGCTAGATCAAAGCTCATTCGTTGGAAACCGGGCTAAAGCCGCGGTGTTAATCGGATGCCGTGATCTCACGGCAATTTGCCGAGGTGTTTTCTGACTGTGTTGTGCGAGAGCAAATCCATGTCCGCGTCGACCATGATGCGCACCAGCTCGTCGAATCGTACTTTCGGTTCCCAATCGAGAATCCTCTTCGCTTTCGATGCATCACCGAGCAGCAAGTCGACCTCGGCTGGCCGCTCATAGCGCGGGTCGTGTTTTACGAATTGCTTCCAATCGAGATCAGCATGCGCGAAAGCCGCCTCGGCGAACTCGCGCACTGTGTGTGTTTCGCCGGTAGCCATCACGAAATCGTCGCCTTGGCCGTGCTGCACAATTCGCCACATCCCTTCCACGTACTCCGGCGCATAGCCCCAGTCGCGTTTTGCGTCCAGGTTGCCGAGGAACAATTCCTTTTGCACGCCTTGCTTAATGGCAGCGACTGCGCGCGAAATTTTGCGGCTGACGAAAGTTTCGCCGCGGCGCGGGCTTTCATGGTTGAACAAAATGCCATTGCTGGCGCAAAGCCCGTAGCTCTCACGATAGTTAACGGTTGCCCAATACGAAAAAACCTTTGCCACGCCGTAAGGACTTCGCGGCCAGAACGGCGTCTTCTCAGTTTGTGGCGTTTGTTGGGCCTTCCCAAACATCTCGCTGCTCGAGGCTTGATAAAAGCGTGAACGCAATCCGGCTTCGCGGATTGCTTCCAAAATGCGAATCGTGCCAACACCAGTGACGTCGGAAGTGTACTCAGGGATGTCGAAGCTCACGCGCACATGGCTCTGCGCGCCCAGATGATAGATCTCGTCCGGCTTCAACTCGTAAAGAAGCTTTACAAGATTCACCGAGTCGCTGAGGTCCCCGTAATGCAGAAACAGTCGCACGCCGTTTACGTGTGGGTCGGCGTAGAGATGATCAATGCGCGACGTGTTAAACGTGCTGGCGCGTCGAATGATGCCGTGCACTTCGTAGCCTTTGTCCAGCAGCAAATCCGCCAGATAACTTCCATCCTGGCCCGTAATGCCGGTGATCAGCGCCTTTTTCATGTTGACGTTCGGCTTTAGCTTATTGTTGGTGGAGCGGCAAATGGTTTATCCCGGATCTCTGAAAACGCGCATCATCGAAACGATTTGACCACAGATGCCGGTTCGAGAAACTCCACAAGCAAACTCGTTATGAAACAATTCATTCGAACCATTGCTGTTGTCATGCCGCTGTTTTTTTTAGCGTGCAATCCGCCAAAGGCCCCTGAAGCACATGCGCCAACTGCCAATCCTGAAGCATCCACCGCGACAATTACAGCATCGCCCAATCCAGTGCCTGTGGGTGAAGGGCTCGGTACCACGACCATAACCTGGAACACAGGAGACGGCAGCGTGGGGACAGTTTACCTGTCGAAAGACGGCGAGCCAGAAGGGCCTTTCGCCAGTGGGACACCGGGATC
>JBARMF010000353.1:0-5617 GCA_049802315.1 Candidatus Udaeobacter sp. | reverse complement strand
CTCCTGCAGTTCGTTCTCCGTCGTGTTGAAGGGGAGATTGCCTACGTATAATTTGGTTCCCATTGAGTTTATTCTAGAAAACGCAGCCAGGTAACTGTTTCCGCCTATCGGATTTCAAATCGCCATTGAATAAACTCAACTGACAATCCACCAACTTCCGGGCTTCCGTTTCCCGTTTTGCGGTCACTTGTAAAATGCTTCTTTTAAGAAAGCAATACAAATCAAGGTCAATTTTTGGCGTTAGATAATGGCTCAAACACAGAGGCGAGAAAGCACGAATAATTCAGCCCGCGTGGCAGTTACGGCGGCGGGGGTAATCAGCCCGCTCGGGTTTGGCTTGGCCGAAACGCTCGAATCCCTGCGCAACGCACGAGACTGCGTGACTCCCGTGATGCGCTTTTCAGTCAAGCAATGCCGGTGCAAAACCGCCGGCCAGGTTTGCGACTCGCGTCTGCTTACCAGCCACGCGCAAATACCTCGTTCGGAACGCCTGCATCGCGCATCGCACATGATGATTCAGGCGGTGCAAGAACTCATGACGCAACAACCTGAATTTGAACCGGAGTTAACGATAGTTGGAACAACAAGCGGTGGCATGTCTTACGGCGAGCGCTATTACCGCTCGTTAAACGGAGCAGGAGATCTGCGTCATGCGCCGACATGGATCGCTAATTATCCGGCGCAAAAGCCAGTGATCGATGCGCAGACCGCTTTTGGAATTTCAGCGCCGTGTCACGTGATCGCGAACGCCTGTGCGTCCGGGACAAATGCAATCGGTCACGCATTTGAATGCGTACGCTCCGGTCGTTACCAACGGGTGTTAGCTGGCGGTTATGACGCGCTGGCCGAAATGGTCTTCGTAGGGTTTGATTCGCTTCAAGCCTCAACGCCCGAAAAATGCCGGCCGTTTGATCGCGACCGGTCTGGTATGGTGCTCGGTGAAGGCGCCGCGGTTTTAGCCTTGGAAAATCTCGACCGTGTTCGCGAGCGGGGCGCGCCTGTTCTCGCCGAAGTCATCGGTTACGGCATTTCAACCGACAACTTTCATATCACGCAACCGGAGCCATCGGGCATCGGAGCGCGACAAGCAATGGAGCGAGCTCTCGAAAGCGCGCATGTATCTGCGGCCGACGTTGATTATATCAATGCGCATGGTACCGCCACTGTCTTTAACGATGCAACCGAGGGCAAGGCAATCAGCGCATTGTTTGATGGCGTGCCGGTAAGCTCAACTAAGAGCATGATGGGTCATTCCCTGGGCGCGGCGGGCGCCATCGAGGCCGTCGTTTGTTTGCTTGCGCTTCAATACCAATTTCTTCCAGCTAACATCAATTTCATCGCTCCAGATGACGGTGTTGATCTAAACGTCGTCGCAAACGAAGCGCGGCCGGCTGCGGTGAGCATGGCGCTTTCAAACTCATTTGGGTTCGGTGGAACGAATGCTTCGCTGATAATCCGTAAGTTCGAAGAATGAGTTTGGCGATTGCCGGCATGGGGTGGGTTACCCCTCTGGGCACCGGCGTTGATTCGGTTTGGGAGCGATTGCTTCAGGGCGAGGAAGCATCTGCGACGGTGATTTCCGAACAATTCGTCGATCGCGTTTACAACGTTTTTCGCGTACCGGAATCAGCGCTGAAAGGGATTTCCCATCCGCGCCTTCGTCGCGCCAGTGCGATTTCTCGTTTTGCCGCGGTAGCCGGGTTGCACGCATTGGAGTCAGCAGGACTAAAACTCGAGTCGCAGAATGCTGAACGAATTGCGCTCGTCTTCGCCATCTCAAACGGAGGCGTGACTTACACGAAACGTTTTTACCATGAAATCGTCGGCACAGGTGCGCAGGCAGCCAGTCCGCTCTTGTTTCCGGAAACTGTGTTCAATGCGCCGGCAAGCCATCTTGCTGCAATTCTCGGGGTGACTGGCGCGACGTACACCCTCGTGGGCGACGGTGCTATCGGCGTCGCTGCGATAGCTATGGCCGAGGAATTGATGGCGCATGAGGCGCTGGACTATTGTCTCGTTGTAGGCACCGAAGAAATCGACTGGCTGCTATGCGATGCTTACCGGCGTTGGCGTTTATTGCGTGTGGCTCCGCCGATTGAGCCCTTCAACAAGCAAAACCGCGGAATGATTTTGAGCGAAGGCGCAGGAGCAATCGTTCTCGCACGCGATGGGTTCGTCACGATCGAACACGCGCATCCGGGCGGGCATTTTAGGAAACGAGCCGAAGCGCAAGAAATTTTGAAGCGCATCCTCTATGATCTTCGTCAGGTAGAAATCGATTTTGTAATTTCGAGTGCGAACGGGACGTTTGTCGATCAGGCAGAATTCGAAGCGCTTCAGGAAGTTGTTCCAAATGCGCTGGTCTATACAGGCAAACCCGCTTTGGGCGAAAACGTTGGCGGGGCGGGATTGTGGCAGATTATTCTGGCGGCCCAAGCACTGCGTTCGAAAGAAATTCCGCCGGTGCTTCACGCGGACCGCAGCGTCCGTTTACGGCTTTCACTCTCACGAACGCCGATGCCGAGCGCGCGGCGCGCGATCGTTTTGAGCTGTGGACTGAATCAGCAAGCGGCAGGTTTGCGAATGGCGATCCAATGACCTGCCTGTCGATTTCATCCCGGTACCGTCAGTCATAAATCCGGCTGGGAGGGTGAAGGTTACAATCGAGCATCATCGGCCGAAGTGAGCCAAACTTTTTGGCGAATCCGCTTGCGTGCTGGGATAAACGTTCTTAATTAAGCGTCCATTTTCCCTGCGCCAGTCGATTAGATTGGCGCTTACAAGAGTCTCTATGGCCAAATCAAAGAAAAAGAGCAGTTCTGCGGCGAAGTCGGCGGTACGAAAGCCTCGGCCGGCTCACAAAGTTCAGGCCAAAAAGGTCAAGTCGAAAAATCCCGCTCCTGAAAAGAAGATCGCGCGCCGTTTGCCGAAAACCAACTCGGAACTTACGGAGTCGCCCGCAGCGGTGTTACTGGGATTAAATCATCGCGAAAAAAGATTGGATCCGTTCGTTCGCAAACAAAAACAAAAATTGCTTCAGCTTCGCGATGCAGTCGTGGATTCGATGGCAGGCGTGGCCCAGGGCACCCTTCGCTCGCGTGCTGAAGGCAGCGAAGCTTCCGCTTTCGGCATGCATCAGGCCGACGCCGGATCGGATGCTTACGATCGCGATTTCGCGCTGAGTTTGCTCTCACAAGAACAGGATGCGCTTTACGAAATCGATGAGGCGTTGAAGCGCGTCGAGGTCGGAACATACGGGAAGTGTGAGATGTCCGGGAAACCCATCCCGCATGCACGTCTCGAGGCGATTCCCTTTGCCCGTTTCACTGTGGAATGTCAATCGCAGTTGGAGAAGCAGAGTAAAGCCACCCGGATGCGACCGTCAGTTACATCTTTGTTTGGCTTGACCGAAGAGGAAGGCGCCGAATCCGAGGAGGAAGAAACTACTCCGACGGAAGTAAAGGAGTGATCGACGTATATGGCCCAGGAGATTGTTACCCTTGAATGCACCGAAGCGAAAGCGCTTGGAAAGCCGACTTCGCGTTATATGACGACGCGTAATAAGAAAAGTCCACGAACGCCGAATCGCTTAGAGAAGAAAAAATACAATCCATTTTTGCGGCGGCACACCTTGCACCGCGAGACCAGGTAATCAGCCATGCAACCGAAAACTCCAAAACGCCGTTCGGCATTTCGCCGCGCCAATCGGCCCATGCCGCGGCGCCGCATCGATATCGCCATGGAGGCAATCGATTACAAGAACCCTGATCTTCTGAAAAAATTTGTTACAGAGAGCGGCAAAATTTTGCCTCGTCGCGTTACCGGCATGCCCGCATACATGCACCGGAAAATCACGCGCGAAATCAAGCGCAGCCGTTCGGTGCTCTTGATGAAGTGACAAACGCGTTCGGCGTTGTCATCCTGAGCGAAGCGAAGGATCTCTCATAACCTCGTTAGCGCGTCGATTCGCTTCGACTGCGAGATTCCTCGCTCCGCTCGGAAGTAACACCGTGAAATCAAGCGCAGCCGTTTGGTACTATTGATGAAGCAGTTGTAGAGGCGCTCGCCGTGACGAGCGCCTGGTTCTCGGTTCGGCATTTCGATCCTGATGCCGCTACCTCGAGGTGAGCGTCGCCAACCACGGCTTTACCCCTTCGGCGTCTTCTCGCCTTCCTCAATCAACTTCCAGAATTCGCGCGTCTCGCCCAATTGCGCGTCCTCGGAAACAGGCAGCTTGCTGCGGAACAAAAAATCGCGAAGCGTGTTTTTGTGCAAAACACGATGCACTTTGACCCCTTCCTCGGTTTTGGCGAAGTAAATACGGTAATTCTTCGCGCGATAACGATACAGTTTCTTGCCCGCGCGTTCGATCACGCCGAAGCGCTCGGAGTCGAGCTGGTCCAAATCTTCGGGCAAAATTTGAAACTCGGCCAGCAACTCAAGCTGCAACCTTTTTGGTAACGCTGAAATCTCGGCTGCGCTCAGTTCGTTGAAGATGATTTGGAACATTATTTCGTTAAACGGGTGAAGCGTTGAAGCGCTTTGAATTTAACTCGCGACTCCGATCCGCTTTAACGTTTCAACGGTTCAACGACCGTCAAACATAAACGCGACGCACCCGGGCGCCAATTCGCGTCACAATTTCCCACGTGATCGTCCCGGCTTTTTCGCCCAATTCAGAGCAGGAAATTTCTTCGCTGCCATCGCGCCCCATGAGAACAACATCGTCGCCTACTTCCACGTCATCCAGTCCGCCTACATCGATCACCATCAAGTCCATCGTCACCCGACCGAGAAGAGGGCAGCGCTTTCCGCGCACCAAAACGCCGGCGCCACGATTGGAGAGATGCCACGGGTACCCGTCGGCATAGCCGGCTGACAAGGTCGCAACTCGCGTATTTCGCGGCGCGATAAACGTGCGGCCATAGCTGATTGAGCTGCCCTTCGGCACGTCGCGTATAAGGCAAATTCGTGTTTTCCACGTCATCACCGGTTTGAGCAACTGACGAAATTCAGGGAGCGGCGAAATGCCGTAGAGCATGATACCGGCGCGCACGATCTCGTGGGTCGGCTGATTGAACGCGAGTGTCCCGGCGCTTTGCAACACATGTGCCTTGTAGTTTCCCGGAACCTCTGCGCGAATTTGATCAACGATTTTCTGGAATCGGACGAGTTGGTCGCGCGTGTATTCTGCGTCTTCGTTCGATACCGGCATATGCGTCGATATGCTGTGGATCTCAACGTTCGCCATTGCCGCCACGCTTTGGAAAACCTCGCGTGCCTCATTCTGCACCACACCCATTCGCCCCATACCGGTGTCGATCTTGAAATTTACTGAGACCGCCTTCAACCGATCAAACGCCTGCGCTTCCTCCAAACTGGAGATCGTCGGGATAAATCCGTGCTCGGCGATTACCGGGCGTTCCTCAGGAGTTGCCGGGCTGAGAATCACGATGGGATGCGGCAGCGATTCGCGAAGTGTGAGAGCTTCTTGAAGATTGGCGACGCCAAATAATTGTGCCTCGTCGGCCAGCGCTTCTGCGACTCCGACCAATCCGTGGCCGTAAGCATTCGCTTTGACGACGGCGAGCATCTCAGCGGATCCGATTCGATCCCG
>JBARMF010000352.1:0-13806 GCA_049802315.1 Candidatus Udaeobacter sp. | reverse complement strand
ACCGGAAAGCTGGTCGCGAAACGGTTGCAACTCCTTCGGAAATTCGTCGAATGTTGCCGTGACAAAGTGATCCCGGATGTCGTCGAATCGATTGAACCAAAACGCGGAAATCTGATTCAGCACCGCGCCTTTATTGGGAATCGGATCGGGAAGAATCACGTCAAACGCAGAGATTCGATCCGTGACGACAAAAAGCAGTGTGTCGCCCAAATCAAAAACTTCGCGCACCTTGCCACTGCGCAGTTTCTTAATTCCGTGAAGATCGATTGAGGATTGCGGAGATGTTTGCATATGAGAGAGAGCGAACGTTCAACGTTTGATGCCGAGCGTCTAGTAAAAACGACGTCCCACTGCAACGGGGCGTGCAAAAATCAGCCGCGCAGGTCGAAAGCACGCTGCATGTCGTAAACTCGATAGCCGTTGGACTCGAATGCCGGTTGATCGCGAAACTCGGCCGGCCAGACGTTGGGATCGTCGGGATGAGTCACGTACCAGCGGATTCCAGTTTCGCGAACGCTGCGTTGCAAATCCGGAATGTTGTTGGCCTGCTGCAGTCTTTGCAGTTTACCTAGCTGCTCCAGGTACGTGGATTCTCGGAAAACTTTGCTTTGTCTTGTCCACTCATCAACCCTGGCCGCGAACGAGGGCCGGTCGGTTAATCCTCCAACGATAAGAAGCTTGTCCAGTTGCGAATCCTGCACAACTGCATCGGCAGGAGGCTGGTTTCTGATGTATCGAGCGCAGTCGATCAGGCCACGATCCACGCGTATACCGGAATGCACACGCCCTACCGATCCTTTGCCGTGCTGTAACCCCGAGCCATAACACAGTGGAACGACTGTTAAGATGATAGCGCTGACGACAACGCCCCGGGTCCATAGTTGCGGACGACGGGCTGCGAGGATTGAAAACAAGCGTCCCGCAGCAAGCGAACCTACCAGCCAGTAAGCCCACACGAACGGCCGATGTATGAATTCGTGCGCATTATCCGAGGTGCCAGTTCCACCCATGCCAAAAGTCATCAATAACAGAATCGCTACCGCACCCAGCGAGATGCCTTCCGACGCCTGCCACATTTTGCGAGACGCGACGAAGAGCCAAACGAGTGGGGCAATGATCGCGAAGATTCCCAAAGCATTAACGAGGAGTAATCCGATCGCCTGTGGCAGATGTGAAGGAAATGGGTGAGCAGCGTTGAAAACTCGATACCAACTTTCGACAGGTGTACCGGTAGCCATCTTCGCCAGTATCTGCCAATACCAAACGCTGCCGGAGAGATCGAAGCGGACGTTCGGTCCAATGTAAAAACGATTCGCCAGCGGGAGTAGAGCCACTCCGGCTGCCACGCAGCCGCCAAGAATTAGCCATTGCCACTGTTTACGCGGCGGCCACCCCACGATGGCCAAGGAAACTAGTAGCGGAAAAGCCGCGGCGAAGATCTGAATCTTGAAAAAAACAATAAGCGTCCCTACCACCACTCCCGAGGCTATCCACACGCCGCGTCCTTCGCGCACTCCGTGGGCGATAAGGATTAGCGCTGTTCCAGCAACGGCTACACCATACAAACCTCCGGGACCGGTGTGCTGCAGCCAGAAATAGCCATAAATAGGATGAGCGATGTTTGACAAGGCGGCGTCAGGTATCAGGGAAGTAGCTACGAGCGCCACCAGCCCAGCGCCTTGACTCCAAAAGGCTCGACCTAGGGCGTAGCTGGCCAATCCTGTGAGAAATGATCCGAACGGCGCCCAAAAGCCTACGACGGTGGTGTAAGCTGGGAGAGATCCCACTTTCGCCAGGCATATCGGGATAGAGTAGCTCGCGTAGTGATAAAAAATTACGGGAAAGCCCTTCCACTCGTAGTTCCCAACTTGAGACAAAGTTTCGGATCCCAAACTGCGCGCCACAAAAGTTGCATGGATGAAAAAGTCCGACCACGGCTTGAAAACAACGGTTCCGTCGAGAGGAGTTGTGGGAAAAATCAGGTCTTGAGACCAGCCGGTTGCAGCAACAAGAGAGATAATTACGCTCAGCAGCCCTAAAGCCGAAAGCGGTTCTCGCTGGCCATGCGGAAAAACTTTGGGAATGCTTGCGACAGCGATCAGAAGCACGATCAGCAGAATCCACAGCGAGAGTGGTACGAAAAACGTCCAACTCATCACCGCAACTGAGACAACGGTAACTCCCAAAAGAAAATCGAGCGCAAAAAAAGAGGGAAAACGCAGAGCGGTTGTGACGATCGCGCCGGCTCTAAGGAGAACCCAAGGTAGCGCGAACAGAAAAACTACAGAACCGAAGTTAAGGCTCTTAGCCGCGAGTGTTATCCATGCGACGAGGAAGACGGATATAAGAAAACAAGCTACTAGCCCGTATCTGTCGAAGCCGCGTGCGGATTGCTGCTGTTGTTCCTTTTTGCTGAACTGTTGAATCTGACTCATCGCACCCGCTCAGGCATCGCCTGTTTCAGCAGCGAAATGCCTGCACGGCCTCGATCACCTGACCCTGCTCCGAACTGCTCATTCCGGTAAAAAACGGAAAGCGCAAAAGTCGATCGGACAAATCTTCTGTGACCGGAAAATCTCCCTGGCGTCCACCAAAACGCATGCCCATTGGCGACAAATGCAGCGGTAGATAATGAAAAACAGCGAGAATCCCAAAGCCTGTGAGATGCGAGATTAATGCCTCTCTGCTCTCGAGCGAGGGCATGATCACATAAAACATGTGGTACGTCTGTTCGCATTCGGGCGGGACAATCGGGAGCCGGACGCCGTTTGCTTCCGCCCAGGAAGCCAGCTCACGCACGTACGTCTCCCAGATTTGTCGTCGCTTCGACTGAATCTGATCGCGGTGTTCGAGTTGTGCGCGGAGGAACGCAGCCAGCAGGTCCGAGGGCAGATAGCTCGATCCGATATCTACCCACGTGTACTTGTCCACTTCGCCGCGGAAAAATCGACTTCGATCCGTTCCTTTTTCCCGAAGAATTTCCGCGCGCTCGTTAAACTGCGCATTATTGATCAGCAGAGCGCCGCCTTCTCCGCACGAGAAATTCTTGGTCTCGTGGAAGCTTAGAGTCGCAAGTTCCCCGAAGGTGCCGAGGTACCGCCCGCGGTATTTTCCATAAAGGCCATGTGCGTTATCTTCGACCACCGCGATTGCATGCTGGCGCGCGACCGGCATTACGGTGTCCATTTGACATCCGACGCCCGCGTAATGCACCAGAAAAATGGCTTTCGTGCGCTCGGTAATACGTTGGTCGATTTGGGTCTCATCAATGTTAAGCGTGTCCGCGCGAACATCTACAAAGACAGGTCTCGCGCCGCGCAAAACAAACGCATTTAGCGCAGATGGAAAAGTGAAGGCGGGAACGATTACTTCATCTCCAGGCCCGAGGTTCAGGAGCATCGCAGCCATTTCCAAAGCGTGCGTGCACGACGTCGTGAGCAGCGCCTTTTGAATGCCAAGCGAACCTTGCAGAAGAGTGTGGCACTCCGCGGTGAACGGGCCGTCACCGGAAAACTTCGGCCCCGCGATCGCGGCCCGGACGTAATCAAGTTCATTGCCGGTCGCAAACGGACGATTGAAAGGAATTTGGATCACGACGGGCTCAAAGGTCTTCGACCGATCAACAAAAGCGACCCTCCCACGGGGAACGAAACCCCTTTTTCGATTAGCAACCGCTCGAATTTTAAAATGGTCTCCAAAGTTTTGTTAAGCGATGGGCTGATTTCAAGTTCGCGCCAGTGTTGCAAATCCTGATCGCGTTTTTGTCGCATACGCGACCAAACCATAAGCGGAAACAACAGTGAATTGAAAGAAGTGATTCGCTCGATTTGGAACCCGGCACTCTCGACTTTTCGACGCAATTCAGCGCGGCTGTAACGCCGTTGGTGCATTGCGTGTTCGTCGCTCGCGCTCCACAGATAACGCTGTTGCGGCACAGTAACCAGCAATCCACCGCCTGGCCTGGCGGCATTGAACATTTGTGTCAGTGCCGTGTTATCCTCGACGAGGTGCTCGAGCACATCGAACGCGCCGACGACATCAAATTCGCCCTCAAACGGAATCGATCGGGCATCCATCTGATACAACTCCACGCCAGGTAAACGTGCTTTGGCAAAGGTGAGTCCGTCTGCGAAAATGTCGCTGCCCACGAGTCGTGTCCTCGGAAACGTTTCGCAAATCCCCGCAAGTACGAAGCCGGTGCCGCAGCCAACCTCAAAAAAGCTCTTGGCATCTGGAAAATAATTGCCGAGGGCCCACTGAATGAGCTTATTGCGCACGCGAAACCAGAAATGGGCTTCCTCAATCGCGGCAAGCCGCGGGAAATATTCTGGTTTGAACCCGCCGTCCGACGCGTCCGCGGCAAATTGAAATATCTCATCGCGCAAAGTTGGACGAAAGCCGCAGGTGGGACATATCCAATCGTCGCTTTGGAACCGAGCTTCGCATGCGAGGCACCGTTTCATTTTTCGCTCAGCCGCAAAGCATCACTTCTCGCATTCAAGAACGATCGTCACGTACGGGATTCGCAGAGGGCTCGTGTTCACCCATGCATCCACTTTTTCAAAAACCTTCCCAGCAAGCTGGCGGTACTGTTCCTCTGTCCGAATGCTGCGGCCCCGGTCAACTGACATGATGTATTTGGAAAACGCCCCCTGGTTCGGGATCCAACACGCCTCATGACAGATGAATCGGCCTTTCGCACGCAACGCATCATATGCGAATTGAAGACATTGCGCTGCCTCTTCATCGTCCAGGTGGTGTAGAAGCCCGAACGCCATCACAATATTCGCGTCTTCAAATCGCGGCTCGCCTCGGAATGATTGCGTGTCGCCGACTAAGAAAGTTCCCTTGTGGCCGTACGTTCGCCTGGCAAACGCAATATAGTCTGGATTGATATCGATCCCAACGTAGTCGACATCGGGAAGATAGCGGAGCACTTCCGCCGAACCACAGCCGATGTCGATCACTTTATCGTTAGGTTCCGCTCGAACATGATTCTGAATGAGGCTGCGGCGTAGCACATTTCCACCAACGGCAGCAGAAAATATGTTGTAGACCGTTGGGAGCTTCAGCCAGCCTAACAACCCAGAATCACTTTGCATGTTCGCATCCCCGAATTCCGTTGACGCTAGAAGTCTGTGATCAAAAGTCGAGCGCGGGCTGGATCTCAGTAACTACACGGAGATAACCACACGGTCAGTCGCGGAGCCATTTATGAAAAGAATGTCTTACACCGGCAATTTTCCAACCGAGTCTTAGCTTTGCTCGACCAACGGGGAAGTGGCTGACATGGGCCGGCCCGTCGAGGTGGTTCGCGAATTTTTGCGCCATTCGCATGCCTTCGAAGGTCAACGACGTATAAACTCCTTGTCCAAAAAAATCCGGGTAGATGGCTGCAAGCGTGCAATGCGCGATGTCGAACGAATGCTTCACTTCGAGTGCGGACGCCTTTTTCCACACGGAATAACCGGCGATCTGGTCCTTAACCTCAGCGATGAGAATCCAATCTGCCGCGCCGGTAAACGAGGAGCGCACCCACTCCTGATATACCTTCGTGCCCGTGCCAGCAGGCATTTTGGGATCTGAGTTGTATCTGCCGAAATGTTTGGCAAAGGCTGTCTCAGTCAGCGCAAGCAGTTCAGGCAGATCTTGCGGATTCGCCAGGCGAACATGGAATCCATCCAGCCGTTGTGGCGGAATGATCTTGTCGAAAGGCGTGCGCGAAAAATCGAAGAAAAAATCGAGAACCGTGTCCATGAGCAGGAATCCATGCCGCTCTAGTGTATGAATCGCCGCAAATTGAAGGGGCTGAACTTTGCACGTCAGAAGACAGATGCCACGATTGGAGGCATGCCGTAGGGCTTCATCAAGCAATTGATTAAGCACACGTGAATCGTCTTCGCCCGTTCCCACGAAATATTTAATCACGGCCACTGGTCTCCCAACGACTTTCATGTCCCATGGGGAATCGCCATAAAGCAGAAGACCATTGATGCGGTCCTCGGCATACGATGCAAACGCGGTAGAGCATTCGTTCGTCAGTTCCTGAGCGATGTCTTGCAGCCAATAGCCCTCCACCTGTTCAGGCCTTAAATAGGACAAATGACACAGCGGCTTATGCGCGAAGCGCGGTAGCGCCTCCTTTAATTCATCCATGGCCGCCGGATCGAGTCGGACGATCATTGGACGTCTTTTGTATCGCCGCTAATGCTTCGAACAATGTAAACTGGACGATTCATCGTTCGAAAGTGGATGCGGGCGAGGTACTCTCCTATCACACCCAGGGCGAAGAGCTGTGCGCCTGAAAAGATGGCGATGATCGACGCCAGAAAAGGGAATCCCGGGATGCTGCCCTCAAGCAAGTAACAGCTCACTACATAAACGAAAATGGCAATACCCAACAATGTGCATCCGAATCCAATCAGGCTCGCAAGTTGCAGCGGCAGAGTGCTGAAGCCGGTCATCATGTTCACTGCGTGACGCAGGAGGGTCGTGAATCTGTAGTTTGAGGAGCCGCAATAACGCTTCTGAAAAGGAATTCGTGTTGCAGCGAAACGCGTTGTTGCCCATGTGAGTAGCACATCGACGGAAACAAAGGGTGTGTGATAGTCGGAAAATGCCTCGCGCAGTTGTGTGCGGAAAAGACGAAATGCGCTCACGTTTTTCGCCACTTCGCTCCCAACGGCCGTCCGCAGTGCAAGCCGCGTGATGCGCGATGCGAGCGCGCGCATCAGCCCGTTCTGTTCGACGGTCGGCACGCCATAAACGACATCGAAGCCTTCTTCAAATCGCGCGACCAGCTGGGGGATCTCTTCGGGTGGCTGTTGCAAGTCGTCATCCATCGTTACGATTATATCGTACTTTGCCGCCCGAATGCCGCAGAGCAGAGCATTATGCTGACCGTAGTTGCGCATCAGATTGAAGCCACGCACAGCCGGGCAGCGCGAAGAAATTTCGGAGATTATGTCCCAGCTTCGGTCCCGGCTGCCGTCGTTGACCAGAATGATCTCGTACTCGAGCGCGATCTGCGGCAACACTTCGTCCAGACGACGGCACAACTCGGCCACGGAACCCTCGCCGTTGTAAACTGGTGTCACTACGGAAATGGAACGTCGCTCGCGACCCTGCAACGGTGCGTCCATGCTCAGCAAAGTGTCGGAAATTATTGGATAACAGGGATTTCGTCAAAGTGACACTGGCTGGCCCATCATTTTGCCTTGCCTGCCGCTGTGCCAGATGACCTAGTCTCTTCGCGTTCGCGCTGGATGTAGTCAGTCATGCAACTGTTTTTCGGCACCTGCCTCTTTTTTATCGCCGTCGTTTTGCTGGCATACATGCCAGGCAAACTGTTGCTTGTCTCACTACGCCGGACGCTAGGTCCGCTGGAAGATGTCACGTTGGCTTGTTTTCTGGGTTTGATCGTGAGCGGGCTAGTTTATTGGTTGATTACCTTTACCCACCAGTCGCGCTTCTATTTCATTTGGCCGCTGGCGACTGGAGCAGTTTTTATTTTGCTTCACGGGCGCACAATCAGATCGCTATTGCGTCGTTCTGCGAACTTGGACGTTTCTCATAAACAAAGTAGGAAACGCGCGTACGACAGATCTCTTTTAGTCTTTGCAGGGATTGTCGCGCTTGGAGTAATCGCGCTGGCTTTTCTGCCAATTTATTACACCAACCTGACCTCGCGTGCGGATGGCACCATGCATGTATACCCGGTGCCTGATGTTCTTTTTCACATCGCGGTCGCTAACGAATTGACGCACACCATTCCGCCCCAGGCTCCGCACTTTTCGGGTCACCCCCTGGCTTATCACTATGCAATGGATCTGGTCGTCGCGATGTTTGCCAAAGCAACGGGACTAAGCACCGTCGACCTGACGGTGCGCTTTGTTCCAACTTTGTTGCTCGTACTTTCAATGCTAAGCGTTTTTTGTTTCTCCAGAAATTGGCTTGGTTCTGGTTACTTCGGCGCTCTTGTCGTATTCCTGGTCTTCTTTGGCGAAGATTTGTCTTTTATTCCCGGCTTGCTCCGTGGCGAAGACGTTGATTGGTCGCTTCGCTATTTCAGTGTGCCGCCCGCGGTGTTCCCCCTGTTTTATACCAATCCAATTCTTCCTGGACTAGGTCTCCTGTTTGCCGGTTTGCTTTGTTTGCGACGCTACTTGAGTGAAGCTGGTGGCGCCTGGCTCTTCGTAACTGCGCTGCTCTTTGCTGCACTGGTCGAAGTTAAGATTTTTACTGCGGCGCAGCTTATGGCTAGCCTGGGATTTGCCGCTGTCGTCTATCTTGTTTTCTTTCGAAAGACTGCCTTGATCAAAATCGCCGCGTGCACTGCCGCTCTGGCAACGCCATTGGTTTTCTCGATTTTTCTTCAGAACAGAGGTGCAGCAAACATGGTCACGAAGTTCGAGCCGGGACTTTACATCTCGCAGGCGATGGAGGCCATTGGGATGAAACAGTGGTCGACTGGTTGGATCGGGTTCGTAAGCGTCGCCATGCCACTTTATCTCGTTGGTACGCTTGGATTCCGGGTTATTGGAGTGCCTGCGCTCTTCAATGCAATATTTCGTCCGAACCCAGTATCCGCGCTTCGGTTCGTTTTAGGAATCTTTGTAGTGATCGGCGTCTTACTGGCACTCTTGTTCAGCATTACGCCCGCCGGATGGAGCTTTAAGTACAATCCCGTCAGCGGCACCTTCTTCATACAAAGCAAATACGTCGCGTGGATCTTCGCAGTTGAGGTTCTTCAAAGTTTGTATCGCTGGGTTGTTGCGCGAAGTATCTCTTCGGCGCTCACGGCGACGGGAATCGTGGCGATTGCCGCAGGGCTGAGTGTGCCTTCCACGCTGCAGCACTTCATATTTTGGCGGAACCCGAATCACTACTTCGGAGCGCGCAAGCCATTCGGCAACGAGTTGCAAAACTACGACGTCGAAACTTTGAGTGTTATCAACTTCGTGAGGAAGGATGCGGTGCCCGGAGATGTTGTATTGCCCGGGGACAACCTGCTCGCACCTATTCTTGCACTTACAAAATGCCGGGTGCCGATGGGCTACTTCGCCTATGCAGCGGTCGCACGAAACGATTTCATCCGAAGGGAGGCTGCTGAAAAAAAGTTTTGGGCAGCCTGGCATCAGGGAAACATTCAAGAGGAGTTTTTGCACGAAGTCGGAGTTCGCTACATCGTTGTGCGCAAGTCATCTGATGGTCTTCCGGCAAAAATTCCCGCCACCATTTCAAACGTTTTTGAAAACTCCGAGTTCGCGGTGTTAAAAGTAAATACCGAACGCTTGAGCGAAACAGTTCCCAAGTCCCTTTAGTCCCAAACCGCGCGCTAAGATTACGCGAGCATTCCTCTTCATGGCAGGCATCGTCATCAAACCGCGAGCGCGAATTTTGCATGGACACGACTGGGTGTTTTCCAGCGAAGTGCTCAAAGTTTTCGGAAATCCCGTGGATGGCGAAGTGATTTCGCTCAAGGACGGCAAAGATCATTTGATTGGGAGCGCGATTTACAATTCGAAATCGCAAATTGTCGCGCGCCGTTTTTCGCGGCGACGGCAGGACCTTGATCTGGATTTTTTCCGGCGCCGCATCCAGCAAGCTTCCGAATACCGGGACCGGCGAAACATCGATGCGAAGCTGAGGCGCGTTGTATGGAGCGAAAGCGACGGTCTTCCGGGCGTGATCATCGATCGTTACGGCGACAATTTCGTGCTGCAAACGCTCACGCTGTCGATGGATATGCGAAAAGATTTGATCGTGGATGCCATGGTCGATCTCTTTGGCGACATCGCTATTATCGAACGAAACGACGCGCCGGTTCGGAAGGCTGAGGGATTGGAGTTGCGCAGCGGCGTTCTGCGCGGAACTCCATCGCAAACCACGATCGAAGTCGGAGGCGTGGAGCTCGAAGTCGATTTTTTGCGCGGACATAAGACCGGTTTGTATCTCGATCAAAAGTACAATTACGGAATCGTCTCGCGTTACGCTCGCGACCGCCGTGTCCTGGATTGCTTTACAAATCGGGGCGCATTTGCGTTGACCTGCGCGCGCGCAGGCGCAACGGAAGTAACCGGTATTGAAGAAAATTCGGAGAACATTTCCGCGGCGAAAAGAAACGCTGCCCGCAACGAGCTAAAGATCGAGTGGGTGCAGCAGGATGTATTTCAATTCCTGCGCGGAGCTGAAAAAGCAGGCGCACAGTATGATCTGATCATCCTTGATCCGCCCTCGTTTACGAGGACGAAGAGCGGCCTGCGCGACGCGTTCCGCGGCTATCGCGAACTACACATGCGTGCTTTCAATCTACTGTCGAAAGATGGTTTGCTGGCGACGTTCTCCTGCTCGCATCACGTGAATGACGCGGCACTGTTGGAAACAGTCTCCGATGCACTTGTGGACGCGCGTCGCTCCGCGCGTCGCTTACGCCGCTTCGAGCAGGCACCGGATCATCCGGTTCTGCCGACCATTCCTGAAACCGAATATTTCAGAGGTTTCCTTCTCGAGATGATGCCGGGGCGCTGAAAAAGGAATGATGGCTTCCCAGCCGTCATGTTTAGAATCGACGGCTGCCCAAGCCGTTGTTCCTTGTTTTATTCTTTCGCGAGGAAATTTTTGCACGCCATCGATGGAAATCTCTGGAATTCTCGATTGAGCCACTTAATGTCCGCTACGACGAACCTGAACGCGACGCGATTGTCATGGCAGAAAACCCTCGACCGCTTGAACAAATGCTCCACTTGACCGAGGAAGAGCCGCCTGGCGAGCATCTGGATAATCAGGTGCAAAAAGCGCAGGAGCAACTGCTCCAACTCAAGCGCCAGCAGGAGCAGATCGAGAAACAAAAACGCGAACTGGAAGAGTTAAGCCGTCGCCAGGACGAATTGGAACACGGCCGGGGAGAGATGACTGACAACCTGACGCGCGCGTTGGTTGTGCTCGAACGGGAAGCGTACAATGCGCAAAGCAGGCTGGAACAAATTCGCGTGGCCCGTGAAAGTTTCGCCCAACATCTGGAATTGGTCGAAGCGATTGATCCGCGGAACTGGAATCCATCGGATTTGCACAAGGAGTTGAGCCGCGCGTTAAGCACGGTGGATGACGCCCGCACGGAATACAACGAACACCGCAGCCGATTGCAAGCAGGCGGCGGCGGTAACGGCGAGCAGTCGCTGCCTGATGCCACCGCGGGTGCTTACGAAAACAACGATGGACGCTCATTTTCCGAATGGTTGCAGATCGGCCTCGCGCTCTCTTTGCCGCTGATCATCTTTGGCGTCATTGCGATCGTCGTTTTTGCCTGGCTGGCCAATCGGTGATGGCGATGTTTGGGCGTTCGCGCAAACCGGCTCCGCCACTTCGCCGCAAGCAACAAGAAATAGCGCAACAAGAGGCGCAGTTGCGCGAGAAGGTCGAAAGCCTGCAGCGCGTCGTCACGCAATCACGGACGCCTGCGCGGAAGAAATCTCCAGCGCGAAAGCCGGACCGCAGCGCAACTAACAATGTTGTCGAAAAGCGATTTCACGTTTCAATCGCAATGGAAGCCCCGCAGGTGTTGGACGGTGATCGAAGGAGCAGGCGGCCTCGTGCAATGCGCAAAGAGCGTCGGCAGGGGCGGTTCGTCTTTCTGATTCTTTTAGTGGCGTTAGGATTCGCCGTCATGTTGCTCATCAGCCATTTGCATCCCTGAGCGCCTGACATGGCCGGAACTTCCGATCTCGATGTCGCGTACGTCGCCAGACTGGCGCGGATCAATCTCACAGAAGACGAGGCAAAAACTTTCCAGAAACAACTCGATGCCGTGCTGAAGTATGTCGAAAAACTTCGCCAATTGGACGTCACTGGCATTGACGCCACCGCGCACGCGTTACCGGTGTTTAACGTGTTCCGCGAGGATGCGGCGCGCGACTGGTTCACAGCGGAGCAGGCCTTAAGCAACGCTCCTCGCCAGGCAAACGGCCTTTTTATCGTCCCTAAAGTGGTGGAATGACCGGGAATGATTTGCCGGCGGTGAGCATCGCCGATCTGCAATCGCTGTTGCGTCGCCGCGAAGTTTCGCCGCGCGAAGTGATCAATGCTTTGGGAGCGCGCATTGAAGCGGTCGATGGAGACCTCGGCGCATATCTTTCGCTCGACATCGAATCTGCAATCAAAGAGGCGGAACACGCGAACGTCGATCTTCCTCTCGGCGGCGTGCCGATTGCGATCAAGGACATCATCAACGTGCTGGGTCAGCCGTGCACGTGCGCGTCGAAAATCTTGAACGGCTATCGCGCGCCGTACAACGCCACAGTGATTCAAAAATTGCGCGCAGCGGGCGCGATTCCATTTGGCAAAACCAATCTCGACGAGTTCGCCATGGGCTCGTCCACAGAAAATTCCGCGGTGAAATCGACGCGCAATCCGTGGGACCTGTCGCGTGTGCCGGGAGGATCCAGTGGCGGTTCGGCGGCGGCCGTTGCCGCAGATGAAGCCTTCGGCGCGCTTGGGTCCGACACTGGCGGGTCGATTCGGCAACCGGCTGCGCTATGCGGTGTCGTCGGGCTCAAGCCAACTTACGGGCGAGTTTCTCGCTTCGGCCTTGTGGCGTTTGCTTCGTCACTCGACCAAATTGGACCGGTAACAAAGACCGCCCGCGACGCCGCGTTGATCATGAACGCTATCGCAGGTTATGACCCGCAAGATTCCACATCGCTCAACGAGCCCGTGCCGGATTACGTAGCGAGCCTCCGAAATGATTTGCGTGGCGTCCGGCTGGGCGTGCCCAGGGAATACATGATCGAAGGAATCGATCCGCAGGTGCGAGCTGCAATCGACGCCGCGGTGAAACAGCTCACTTCGCTGGGAGCGGAGATCATTGAGGTCTCGTTGCCCAGCACTGAATACGCGGTTGCGGTTTATTATATTATTGCCACCGCGGAAGCTTCCGCGAACCTCGCTCGCTTCGATGGCGTGCGTTACGGCTATCGTGCTGAAAATCCTAAAAACGTCCTCGATCTTTATGGCCGCACGCGTGAGGAAGGTTTCGGACCGGAAGTGAAACGGCGAATTATTCTTGGCACTTACGTTTTGAGCTCTGGTTATTACGACGCCTATTACTTACGCGCGCAAAAAGTACGCGAGCTGATTCGCTGCGACTTTAACAATGCTTTTGAGAAGGTTGATGCTTTAATCTCACCGACGTCCCCTGTAGCAGCGTTCAAATTAGGCGAACGCGTCGCCGATCCATTGCAAATGTATCTCGCCGACATTTTCACCATCGCAGCCAATCTGGCCGGCATTTGCGGAATCAGCATTCCATGCGGTTTCGCCGAGATGGACGGACATCGTCTGCCGATCGGTTTGCAGTTGTTAGGCAAACCGCTGGACGAAGCGCGCATTTTGAAAATCGCCCACGCGTACGAGCAAAGCACAGACTGGCACAAAGCGCGTCCGCCGATCCCCGCGACCTTACCGAAAGAATGAAAAGTTCGCCGCTTAGGTCCGGGTGCGCGCCGATCCTCGAAAGCGGCGGAGCACCGCCGCACTCCAAAACGCAAGCGACAAATTGCGGTTGGATCTACGGCCACGTTTTGGAGTGCGGCACAGCCGTGCCGCTTTTCCATCGCTGCGGGCCACGTTCTTCTGTAGCAGCTTGTTAGGCGCGTCGCTCCCGAATCGACTGCAGGATTTCGGCGATGGCTTCGGCGCGCGGTTTGGCGCCGAGATTGCCTTTGCCATGGACGCGGACACTGACAGCGTTGGCTTCCATGTCGCGTTTTCCGATCACGAACATGGTGTGCACTTTCATTTGCTCGGCGC
>JBARMF010000351.1:0-3453 GCA_049802315.1 Candidatus Udaeobacter sp. | reverse complement strand
GTGTGAAGCCCTTGCGCAGAGCGTCGCATCCTGCCTCGATGATGTTGCCCGGCGTATCGAAATCGGGTTCGCCGATTTCCAGATGGATAATGTCGCGGCCCTGCGCTTCGAGCGCTTTTGCTTTCACCAGCACTTCGAACGCGGTCTCAGTGCCGAGTCGCGCCATGCGCCGGGCGAGCCGGAGTTCATGTGTCTTATGCATGATCTGAGATCCGCATTATAACTCACCGGCGCAACTTGTCTTCTGCAACGAGATTCGTTCGGATCGTTTTTCCGCTGAGCAGCCTTCGCGAAGGCTCCGACTCGCCAAGGACAGCGGACGCTACACTTTCAAGGAGTGACGGCTTCCCAGCCGTCACATTTGAAGTGCACGGCGGCCCAAGCCGTCTCTCCTTGGGAAGGTCGGCAGATTTGCGGCTGACACCCGCCTTTTCAAAAAGCTATGGCGTGGCAAGCAGCCGCCTCTACAGTCTTGATGTCGTGAAGCGCTGGTGGTCGGTTGTCGTTATAGTTATCATTCTCGTTTTAGTCGGCGCGGGCGCCGCGGTGTACGTTGATTGGACCTGGAAACGAAAACTCTCACCTCGCGGCGGGCGTCCGTTTCTGACTCGCGTCGAGTTGCCGGTGCCGTCGTTCCGACAAGGTGATGATAAGTGGCGCGACGATCCGTTAGGTGGCGTTGCCGAGAATGGGACGATCGGTGGCGAAGGTTGCGCCGTGGCATCGGCGGCGATGGTGTTCAAGTTTTATGGAATCGATGTTGATCCGCAACAGTTGAACTGGTTTCTAACTGCGGCCGGCGGATACACAGAGCAAGGCTGGCTTTACTGGGATCGCGCAGCGTGGTTCGCGCCGGATCGCGTGCGGCACGTCTACGAAGACCTGCCTTCTTATCAATTGATCGATTCGAACATCGCTCACGGAAATCCCGTGATCGTGCGCGTGCGGTTAGGTAGTGGTATCACGCATTTTGTCGTCATTGCAGGCAAAGATGGTTTCGATTATCTCGTGCGCGATCCGGGCGCGGGCTCTGCGAAAGGGCTTTACCCGTTGCGCGAACTCGGCAGCGATATTGAGGCGCTGCGATTCTACCAGCCGATCGCAAGTATGCATTCGCAAGCCTCCGCGCAGGCAAAGTAGGTGCGCGCGTGGCTTGCGGTTCCTCAACAGCGATAGGATTAAGCAAAAAGTTGCAGGAATCCACCGACCAACCGCTTGTTTCCCTATCGCACGGTCCTATTCAACCGAGCGCTTCCATTATCTTCTGGTAGCGCGGGTCACTGCGCACTGGATCCAACTCGGAATCATACTTGGACCAATTCACTTTTTCGTGACCGAGGTTCGGGAGGCATCGATCGAGTAAATCAAGAGCCGCGTCAATATCGCCTAACCTCGAATAGCTGCATGCCGCATTATATTGCGCAACCGGATCGTCGGGATCGATAGCCATGGCGCGGGCAGTCCATTCCCTGGACCGTTCCGTTTCCCCGAGAGCAAAGAGCGCACCAGAGCCCAGTTGAGCCGGCCTCGAATCCTCCGGGTGGCGCATTAGCTCACGCTCGGCGAGTTCGATGCCTTTCCTTGCTACACGCTTGCAATCCTGCTTACGGCCAAGCGATTTGTAGATTTGAATCAACAGGCATGGGGACTGGTAATCGTCCGGCTTGATTTCCGACGCGCGCTCAAAAAGCGGAGCTGCACGCTCGATTTCGCCCTTTGCGAAGCTAGCACGAGCATAGAAGAAATGGGCCTCGAATGAATCGGGATTGAGCGCTATCGCCTTTTCGAACTCGGCCTTCGCTTCCTCATATCGGCGTCCAGCCGAAAGTGCGACACCACGCGAGGCATGCGCTTCGGCCAGTTTGGGATCTAGAGCAAGAGCTCTCGCAGCTGTGGCAAGAATACCATCAATCGGCACGTGCATGTGGTACGTCATGTAGAGGTACGAGTCGCAAGCGCCCATTCCGGCGTAAGCCCGGGCGTAGTTAGGATCTAACTCCACTGCCTTGGCGAACATTCGTCGCGCCAACTGAAGGTAGTGTTTCGTTCGCCGGTGCAGAAAATCCCGGCCCCTCAGGTAATAAGTATAAGCTTCCATATTTTCCGTCGGCACCTGCTCGATCGATCTCTTCTCCTGCGGCAGCAGCTTAATCTTTAGCTGTTCTACAATCGCCTGCGTGATCTCGTCCTGAATGGCAAAGATGTCAGTCAGGTCGCGATCGAAGCGCTCCGCCCAAACGTGACTGCCGTCGTTACTGCTAACTAGCTGTCCAGTTATCCGCACACGTGCGCCGGCCTTCCGCACGCTTCCTTCCAAGATAAAGGCAACGCCAAGTTCCTGACCGACCTGCTGCACCTTTACGGGTTTGTTTTTGTATGTAAACGCTGTGTGGCGCGCGACAACGAATAGTCCGGAAATTTTGGATAAATCAGTGATGATGTCCTCCGTAATGCCATCACTGAAATACTCCTGCTCAGCATCGCCGCTCATATTATTAAACGGCAAAACGACAATCGATGGTCGCTCTTCCGCTGTGGACATCGGACTTTGAATGGCTGCGTTCTCCAATGAGACGTTGTAAACACGGATCGGCCTTGCAATGTTCTTCAAACTTTGCTCGCCCATATCCTCGAAGACCAGATTAAGCCGATTACCCACATGATCGCGGACCCAGTGTGAAACGGTAATCCCGCCGGGTGCGGCGATACGCTCCAAGCGCACCGCAACATTCACGCCATCGCCGAAGATATCCTCGCCCTCCACGATCACATCGCCCAGGTTCACGCCAATCCGGAATTCGATACGGCGATCCCGCGGCAAGTCGACGTTGCGATCGCGCATCCCGCGCTGAATCTCAGCTGCGCATCCGACCGCGTTTACTACGCTGGGAAATTCCACCAGAATACCATCGCCGGTCAGCTTCACAATCCGTCCCTGATGCTGCGTAATCTTGCCATCCACAAAACCGGCTCGCACGGTCTTCAGCGCGTTCAAAGTCCCGGCTTCGTCAGCACCCATAAGACGGCTGTAGCCGACCACGTCGGCGGCAAGGATGGCGCTCAAGCGACGTTCCATGTCAGCGGGAAACAAACAACCCTACCATTTAGCAGCGTCGCTTGCATCACAGAATCAAAGGAGCTTCCCCAGCACGCTAGTCGATTTCTTCAGCCGTTCGTTTAGAATCAAAGGCCAGTATTTTTTAAGACGACCAGAGTGATATCAGCGGCGACCAGCTTCATCTATTGCGCGAGCTCGGCAGCAACATTGAGGGCTGCGATTTTACGAGCCGATCGCGAAGGCGAACTCGCAACTCTCAGCGAAGCGGTGAGGCAAGCTCCGCACAGACACGGCGCACGTGCTCTCTGCTGATCTTAGTCAAAAAAGCGCTTGAAATACCTGCACGCCGATTGTGACGAATTGGTTTAGAATGTGTAAAAGCTGTGTGACTTTGA
>JBARMF010000350.1:0-8376 GCA_049802315.1 Candidatus Udaeobacter sp. | reverse complement strand
GATGGCGCGCCTGGCTTAATGGCACGACGCTCACCGTCGGAATGCAAAACGTCTTTGATTCTGATCCGCCGTTCGTGGCCGGCACCTTCGAGAACAACTACGACGAATCGCTTGCCACCATCAAAGGGCGGTTCTGGTACGCGCAGTTAAAGAAGAAATTCTAGCGGGGTTTCAGCTCAGCGAAAAAGCTTTGCAGCCTCAGGGCTCCTTTTCCTCGCAGAGTTTTTGGAAAGCGGGATCGGAGCGTAAAGGGTCCCATAGCGGATCGAGCCTTAGAAGCGCCGTCGTAATGCACGTTGGGGAGTACATCGAGCCGATATAGGGCGTTTCCAATAGCGGCCTTAGAGTTGAGATCGCACGGCTCTTCTCGCCGAGGATCGTCTGAATTGCTGCGAGAACTTCTTCTGAGGCAGGCTCCAACATCGGATATTCAGCACGACGCGAAAACATAATTGCGCGTTCCGCTTCTTTTAGGGCCAAGGCCTTCTCCCCAAGCAAGGCGTCCGCCGTAGACAGCGCATGGATTACTCCAACGTTATTTGGTTCATTCTTGGAGATGGGCTCAAGCGTGTTGCGTGTTTGTTCAGCGGTGGCCTTTGCGCCAACGCTATCGCCGGCAAGGCGCTGCATGAAAGCAAGCGTCACCTGATCAAAGCCCTTTTCGAGCTCAGAATCAAAATGAAATTGAGCCAGTCGGATCTGCAGCACTCGAACAGCCTCATCGTAATTTCGTTCAAGTCTCAATTGAGTGATCTTGATTAGGACGGCTTCCTCGTTAGGAGTCTGCGCGTTTATTTCTGCTAACAACTTGGCGGCTTCTTGCAGGTTACCCTGGGCCTGATAAATTCTGGCCTTCTCCGCCATCGCTTCTGGATCGTTTGACATAATGTCCAGCGCCCGATCATAAAGCTTTAGCGCCGCCGGGAATTGTCGAACCACGGCGTAGGTCAATGCCGCGTCCGTGAGTAAGTCCGCATTGCGTGGGTCCAGATCAATGGCTTGCTCGAAGTAGGCGATGCTTTGATCCCAGTGTCCCTCCGATCGGGTGATTGAGCCGAGGGCCCGCGGTATCTCGCTGCTCCCTGGCAACATTTTACTGACGCGACCAAACGTGGTCTTGGCAGCCCCGTTATTACGCAGCACCCAGTATTGATAATAACCCAAAGCTAGCAGGGTCTCAGCCGAGTTCGGCGCCAGTTTCTGCGCATTGTCCAAAGCACGTTTGGCTGCGTCGCCCCGAGCAGGAGTAGACTCGCCCTCAAAGGAGAGATGTGCGTCCGCACGAGAAAGTCGCGCCCAAGCAATAGCAAATTTCGTGTCAAGCTGCACCGCCCGCTCATAAAAATTCGCGGCTTCCAAAGATGGGTTGGAGCGTGCTTCAAAAGCCAAACCCCGCAGATACGCATCGTAAGCCTCAGGATTGTTTGTTGGTTTAACTACTAAGGCTTGTTGCCCGTGACCGGTCAGCTTCGCCTGCAACGACTCCGCGATTCGCTCGGCGATCTCACTCTCAACGCCAAAGATGTCAGTCATCTTCCGGTCATAGCTCTTTGCCCAAAGGTGGGAATCAGTTTGCCCGTTAATCAACTGAACATTGACCCGCACCTGATCGGTGGCTTTTTGCACGCTACCTTCAAGAATGTTCGCCACGCCAAGCTGATTGGCGATCTCGCCGATATTGCGAGGCTTGCTCTGATAGCGCTGCGTGGAAGTGCGCGAAATGACTCTTAGATTCGCGATGCCAGCCAGCCGCGTCAGGATTTCCTCTTGAATGCCGTTGGCGAAATATGCGTTGTCGGGATCGCCGCTCAGATTTTCAAACGGCAGAACGGCGACTCCGTTGGGCATCGGATGAGGGACAAATTCACTTTCACTCTTCCAAACGATCCAACCAGCAGCTGCCGCCAGTGCGATCAAGGAGGCTGCTAGTAGCGCGCTGGTTGGATTGCGTCGCACCCATTTCTTTCCGCGAGAAAAGGTCCCAGTGCGCCGCGCTTGGATTGGTTCGTGGCTTAGCCAATGCTCCAAGTCTTCTGCCAGCGCCAGGGCGGAAGAGTAGCGCCGCATTGGATCTTTCTCGAGGCATTTAAGGCAGATCGTGGAAAGGTCGCGATCCACTTTCCGATTCCACAGACGCGGTGGACGCGGCTCCGTTTCCAGTAATAACTTGATCGTCTCGTAAGTTGCCCCACCGGCAAAAGGTGGATGGCCGGTTAGAAGCTGGTAGAGCACAGCACCAAGTCCATAGACATCTGTGACCTTGCTGATAGCCGCATTATTTCCCACAGCTTGTTCGGGCGCCATGTAGCTGGGCGTGCCCAACACCTCCAGCGTGTGTGTGACACTGCTCTCGGATTCGAGCAATCGCGCAAGCCCGAAATCAGTAAGATGTGGTTCGCCTTTTACATCGAGCAGGATGTTTCCCGGTTTGATGTCTCGATGAAGAATACCGTGTTCATGCGCGTAATGAACCGTTCCGGCTACCTTTGCGATCAATTTCGCCGCCTGCCGGATCGACATCGGCGTGCGCTTGACCACTTCATCAAGCTGGCCGCCTTCGACGAACTTCATGCTGAAATAGCAGGAGCCATCACGCTCGCCGACCTCGTAAATAGGCACGATGCATGGATGATCGAGGCTAGCTGCGGCTTCCGCTTCCAAACGAAAGCGCCTGATGTGCGCTTTGCTCGCCCACTGACCAAGACCGATGACTTTTAATGCAACTGTCCGGTTGAGACTTTTCTGCCTTGCGCGGAATACCACGCCCTGACCGCCACGACCGATTTCTTCCAGTAATTCGTAGTCGCCGAACTGTCCCAATAAATCTGCTGTAGCCGGCATCGCTGATGCCGGCTGGCCGGGGTCATCGACCCCGGCTAGAGGCTCAGGGTAGACACCGAGCGCTGTTTCAAGCATGCAGCCGGTGCAAAGCCCTCTCGGGGCATCGGAAAAGATTTTCGCGCCGCACTTCCGACAAATTCTGGTCACTCTAATCATCAACAGAGAGGCATCACGTCACTGTGTACTGCGTAAAATTTGGTCGCACATTACACTCGAACCACAGCAATCAGATGACGCAGTTCGTCTTCAATATCGCCGGGGGTAGCAACGGTGTGGGCAATTTCCTCTCGCAATAATGACTGATAGCGCTTTCGGAATCGGTGAAAGGCCTGCGTGACGGCATTTTCCGTCATGCCAAATTGCGCGGCAATCTCCGCTCGCGACGGCGTTCCCGGTTCGTCCGGCAGCAATTGCGTAAGCGAGTCGAACAACGCGGGGTTACCTCTCGCCGCGTATTCATCCTTTAAAAGGTTCAGGGCGCGTTCCAGCACTGTCGAAGCCCAACAGCGTTCATAAATGCGTTCAGCGGTGAGCGGGTCGGCCGGCTCCATGTCCATCCACTCGTCAGCGCGCAGGTCTTCCAACGGAATGGGCCGTTCTCCTTTGCCGCGTTTAATCGCCATCGCCCGGCGCCGTTCGTCAGCCAGAAAGTGCTTCAGCGCGGTCAGCAGATAAGAACGCAATCGCCCCTTTTCCCTGCGAACGGCACTCAGGTCTCTACGCTCCAGTAATAACGCAAAAAAACCTTGGGTCAGGTCCTCGGCCTCTTCTTGCCCAATGCCCTGTCGCCGGAGAAGGCTATGAATGGGTCGCCAGTAAATGCGGCAAAGCTTTTCGAGCGCTTCCTGCGCAACTGGCGACTCACCTTTTGCCTCCAGGACGAGGGTCCAATGGGTCGTAGCAAATGCGACTGCCCCTCGTTGCCCTGCAGCTGTGACGTCACTCGCGATCCATGACGTTGCATCCTCGCCAGACGGTAGCCCCACGCTGCGATGGAAGTAAAAAGTCGCGGCAAAATCAAGCCTGCATTCAGTGAGACAAGGGTTGGATGAGAATTTCAGCGTGCATTGTCAGTGCACTGGTAGTTAGCATTGCGACATGATTCGTCGCCGAATCGCAACATGGACCGTCTCGATCTTTCTGTCCGTTGCTGCTTACGCCGCCAATCCCTTTCTCAATGCGCCAGACGACAAACCGATCTCCGCCGTATTTCGCGGAACGGAATGGGGAGATGAAATTGGCCAAAAAGAAATCCCTCTGAGCGCACGCGTAGTGACAACGTGTATGGCAGAAATGCCGTGGGGCGCGATCTTCAAACTCGAATTCAAGGATCTAAAATCGAGCGCTCAAAAGCAGCGCGAAATTCGGCCGGACCACTTCATCGTGACTGATGACCGGATCGTCCTGCTAAACGAAGAGGACAACGACGCGGCCGCTAAGAAGATTTCGGCACTGGAAAAACCGCCAGAATTCGAACCGAACGACATTTACGGGATCACCAGCGGCAGCTTCGAACACCAGGAGGTTAATTGGAAAACGACGATCAAACTGAAAGGCGCCCTCTGTATTTACGAGGCGAGCCATCCTTCCGGTCACTTCAAAAAAATGGTTTGGAAAAAGGGCGTCGGTTTAGTTGAATACGCGAGCGGGTACGGTGCCCGCGCTGACGGCTATCGATTGAAACGCGAACCAGCAAAGCAAAAGCGATAAGGTGGCGGGAGCTCCTCAGGAAGTGTAAACGCATATGGATTTCCTTTTAAAGTTATGGCCGCCGATTTCATTTTTCATCGTGTCGGCGGTCACCACCGCGTTTGCTCTGACAGGCCTTTACCTGGTGCGAAAGAAGTATCCGGCGGAGGTACTGAAGGAGAACCATGAAGTCGCTGCCATTATCTTCAATGCCTTCGGCCTGTTTTACGGAGTGATGCTTGCCTTTGTTGTGTTTGTGACCTGGAGTGGATACAGCGATGCCAGCAAAGATCTGGAGATGGAGGCCAACCTGGCCGATGACGTTTTTCATATCGCGAAGGCGTTCCAAGAGCCTGCCAGGACAGTAATGCAGAAAGGAATGCTCGATTATGTCACTTCGGTTTATAACGATGAGCTCCAGCGAATGGCTGAAGGCCAAATAGAGATTCATTCCACCGCAACGATGTCAGGGCTCATCTCAGCGTTTTACCAACTTGATGAGAAATCCTTTCCGAATAAGCAGATATACGCCGAAGCGTTGAGCCGGTTGAATAACCTGGCTGAGTATCGTCGGCTTAGAATATTTACCGGCAACGATACGGTGCCCCCTGTTGTTTGGTTGGTCCTGCTCGTAGGCGCTCTTTTCACGGTTTGTTTCAACTATTTGTTCGGAATGAAGAACATTAAGGCGCAATACCTGATCACAGCCACGCTCACCGTAACAATGTCGCAGATTCTATTTTTAATCTATGTGCTTGATCATCCGTTTACCGGGGCAAGCAGGATAAGCACGGAACCCCTGAGGCAGGTAATCGAGGTCATGCAGGCAAAATGAACGAGGCTTTTCCAGCTCTGCTTCGTGATACTGTTTTCCTGGGACACTTCGTGCCCCGTCCCCTTGCTAACTAAGGACGACGGGTGCCGTCTGCTTCGATCTGCATCCTCCACGGCCACGACTTCTATAAAAACGGCTAGAACCCGTCTCATAAATAGGGAACGGGTGCGTTGCTGGAGATTTGACGCTGCAGCAAGACGCGAGGAGGAAGAATATCCTTCATGGATCTTTGACCGACGAGCAACGCCGCTGCAGCGGCAAAGATCCGCAACCCTGCGGGCTAAGCTCTGGCGGCTGGCCGGCGGCGTTGCTCCTCAATCACAGAGCGCGTTGGCTATGCTCCTTCGTCGCGCCTTGCCGGCCACCCGCCAGAGCTTAGCGCACCTATTCCCTATTTCTGAGATGGGTTCTAGAACTCGGTCGAAGGCGCGACCTGGCTGTGAGGCTTTTACCCTCGCGGAGTTACTCGTGTCGGTGGTTGTGCTCGTCATGATTATTTTCCTGGTGGCGCAGTTAACGAATAGTGCCACGGCTGTTACGCGAACTGGTAACAAGCATATCGATACAGACACGCAGGCGAGAGTTGTATTTGATCGGATGGCACTGGATTTCGCGCAGATGCTAAAACGGACCGACATCGATTACTACGTAAAACAGCGTTCAGGATATAAGGGACATGGCAACGGACACGGTTGGGGGCAGGGGAAAAATGCAGACAAGGGAAGTGACCAGGTTGCTTTTTTCAGCGAGGTGCCCGGCTACTATCCCTCCGGCGATCCTGCCGGCGCACACAGTCCGGTTTCGCTTGTCGCTTATCGGGTCAACGAAAGTACGGAGAGTTGGGCTGCCCGGAGCTATGGCAGACTTGAACGAATGGCGAAGGGGCTGCATTGGGCCGGAGTGGATGACAACAACGCCACAAACAAACCGTACCCGGTTATTTTTGTCCCTGGGCAGGTGACTGCTGGCGCCGGTCCATGGGGAGGACAGTGGCAGGCTGCAATCAATAACGACAACGCCCAGAACACCAGCTTCGACGCAGATTACGAGGTAATTGGCCCTGGCGTTTTCCGGTTTGAATATTTTTACCTTTTGAAGAATGGGCGCGTGACGGATTGGCCGTGGGACAGATGGGAGGATACTATCAATCGGCAAAAGATTAGCGATCCCCCAAGTATTGGCTTGAGCCAGGTAGAGGCAATTGGGGTGGCCATCGCTGTGATCAATCCGGAAGCGCGGGCACTGATCCAGGCAGCCTCTTCGAATGTGGGTTATGGCGACGTCAGCGATATCGCTGGTGACTTGGCAGACTTTAAGAACGCCAATGGCATTGGTAATGCGGGCAAAAAGATTGGCGATATGGAAAACAAGTGGAAAACCGTTGTGGAATCAATCGCGCAGAATGGACAAACCCCCTCGAATCGCCTGATCCCGCGGGAAGCAGCAAAGGGGATTCGGATCTATAGTCGCTACTTCGATCTGAAGACGTTGTAAGATGGCTTGGCTGCCGGCACCGGTTTCTTCACGTCAACGCGCCGCTGCGCTTCTCATTGTCCTCGCGTTCCTGGTGCTGTTAACCGGATTGAGTGTGGCCTATCTGTCGCGAACCACAAGCGACCGTCAGGTTGCGCACAGCAGCTTCAATCAATCGAATGTGGATCAATTAGCACAAAGTGCGACGGACAACATTATCGGCGATCTCCGGCAGGAGATTACGGACCCGGTCGCGTCGACTACCAGTATTGTAAATGTGAATGGCGTCGATCTTACCGTCTATACCCCTACGTCCGCTGCCTACATGGTACCTCAGCGCAATGTAAATCTTACTGGCGTGTATAACCTGATTCGGCGGAGCGATCGCTCAGACCCACTCATACCGCCGGCGCGGCCGAGTCGTGCTTCGGCCGTTAATTCGATGACCGATGTTTCCGCCAATGGCCGTTACGTTACCAGTACGCGTTGGAACGGACATTACTTGATTCCGAAGGGAAATGTGAACACCAACGACCCTTCGCCAACGCCTACGTTTGATGCGGTGACGCCGGATTGGGTTTTTGTCACTGCCGCAGGCGCAACTCCTTCACCTTCGCCGGCCAATGTCATAGGCCGGTATGCGTATGCAATTTATGATGAAGGGGGACTCCTGGATGCCAATCTCGTAGGTCTTCCATCGCCTGCGCCGGGCGCGGTGACAATTGCGTCACCGTCGCCGAGCCGCACGGTTTACCCTGGCAGAAAGGGGACTGTGGCGTTTGCCGATCTTACCGCACTGCGTCTGACGCCGCTGGGCAGTACACCTAATCCATTAACGATCAGCAGGATGGTGGGATGGAGGAATTATGCGACTACGCTCGTCCCTACGAACAAAACCTTTCCTGACCTTTCACCGTCACCGACAGAGTTTGTAACCTACTTTGTGAATAACAGCAGTGATTTCCTGACCGTCAGCCCCACACTTAACGCCAGGGGCCGCACGGACCAGGCGTTTACCACGCGATCGAAACTCATCCAACTCGTGCTGTCTTCCCTCGGCGGGAGTCCCAACTTGCTGCAATACCTTGGTACTTTTTCGCGCGAGCTAAATAGCCCGACATGGCACACCGCTTCCGATCCGATATTCCAGCGGTTTCAACTGGATCAAATTAGCCTTTTAGGGAGCAGCCCAACACCGTCGCCTTCTCCTGGCAATGCACCTTCTATCCAAGCGAGGTTCGGATTACAGTGGTCCAATACGACTCGCCGCTGGCAATACGTAGGTACGCAGGGTACGGCGCTATTATCGGCGATCCCAACTCCGGCGCCAAACGGCTCTCCGCAACCCGACTTTTTTCAAATTCTTAACTACGCGTATCCGGGGCACACCATTGGTCAGATTCTTTCTCTTGGCGCGTGCATAATTGACCAATACGACGCCGACCAAGTTACTATGGGAATCGAATATGCGCCTGCCCCTGCCGTCGCCTGGGGAGCAGAGGACCGGAGTCCGGTTATTGCCATGGGCACGCCTATCC
>JBARMF010000349.1:0-6253 GCA_049802315.1 Candidatus Udaeobacter sp. | reverse complement strand
CCGCCGTCGGTGGAAGTCGATAGGGCAGAAAAATTGTTGTTGGCCGCGCATCGGGAGTCATTGTAGGCGACAACTACCTCGTTGGCGTTATCCGGGTTAGCATTAGTGTATGTCTCTGACTGAATAATGTGGGGAGGGGTTTCCGTACCCGTGACCAGGTCAACATCCGCGGCGCCAAATGCCAGAGGGGTTGGCAGCAGTTGCCGGGCAATCTTGGCAAAGGGGTTGCGAAGTGAAGCCAAACCTTCCTCTTCCTGGCCTCCATTTGCCTCGCCGCAGGCAATCATGAGGAGTCCCCATTTAAGGCCCTCCATCTTGTCGATGCCCTTCTCGTGAATCGTGGAACAGTCAAATCCAGGAGGAAGGCCTCGGACATTGACAATTTTGCCCCCTTTGGGCGCCTGCACCACTTGCCCGATTCTCGGCTTGGGTGCGGCGAACGTGTCAAGGCTCAGCAGCGCCACAGATACGCCGGCCAGCGCTATGCACAGACCAATTAAAACGCGGAGATTAAAAAAGGCAGATTTTGAAGCGGATTTCTTTTTCATGGAGTTAGTTAATGATGTGGATGGAATTTAAGCGAAGAGCGTCACTGTAGCGGAACCGCCGCCGTGGCGTCAACACTCTTTCCGGTTTGTGCGTGGTTACGTTGGGGGTGTATTAGATGCAGAAAATTTTGGCAAGCTTTTTTTGAGCTTTTTCTAACGGTTCTTGCTGCAAATCCAACATCCGGAAGCCAGAATCTCAGGAAGCAGGGAGTGTCGCAACGCGTCCCGGAGGTAACAACCCTGTTACCAAATCCATTGAAGAACAAGGCGTTGAAATTAAAAGTCGCAAACGTACTTCTCGCTCGTGTTCCCGTCTGAGAATTCGGAATGCTCGCGCTATTTTTTTTCGCGAACCGCTTTGAACGTCCCTTGCTTCGAAGGCCCGTCTCCCACGAGCGGCGAAAAGTCCACTTCACCCGCGATCAAATCTGGACTCGCAAATTTTCCTTTGAGCGTCAGGGTTCCCGCGTCGCGCCCTACGTTGCCGATTAGAAACTCCACTGGACCCGAGAACGTTATGGAGTTTCCTTCACCGGCAGTCCACTTTGCATCAGACGGTTTGGCACCTGTCCAAACTTTGGATTGCGGGTCCGTCACTGTCAGAGTGCCTTTTCCGTCGTTTTGTCCATCAAAGCGCAGGAAACGATGTTGGTCGTTAGCGAAAGTAATCTCGATCTTCCAACTGCCAGTCACGCTCGGAGAATCCGCCCCGGCCAGGACTAAAGAAAATGCGTTCACCGCCATTATCAGAATTATTGCGCGCGCTGCTTTCACATTTTTTTCTAGTCGAGGTTTGGTATTCGGGCAAGGCGCGTTTTTCGGGACTGCTGGTGGCGCATATTCTGTTTTGACGTAAATTCGCCAACTCTGTGAAAAGTGGTTGCGTCAGCCGAGAATTGAAAGCAGCCGGAGTGATTCCGGGGCGGGCCAGCGTGGCGGTCAACGTCGCCGGCTACAGTAAAACCGGCATACGTGAATCTAAGACCGGTCGGTGGCGCGCGGCCGCATTGATCCTTCTGAACCTGTTCATGATCGCGCACATCATTCAGTGGCGATTTACGGGCAGAACGGTTTCGCCCATCGAGCCCTCGGAAACGATGTACACACTGCAGAACGGGTTCGTGAACGCGGGCTTCATCTTTTTTAGCCTGGCAATTTTGGCGACGCTCATCTTCGGGCGTTTTGTTTGTGGCTGGGGTTGTCACATTCTCGCTCTGCAGGATTTCTGCGGCTGGCTGCTCAAGAAAATGCGTCTTCATCCGAAGCCGTTTCGATCGCGGCTTTTGGTGTACGTCCCGCTTGTCGCCGCGCTGTACATGTTTGTCTGGCCTGTAGTTTATCGAGTGTTTTGGACCGCAGACCCCGGACCAGTCATCCCGAAATTCACGAATCATCTGGTAACCACAAAATTTTGGGCGACGTTTCCTTCTGTCGCGGTCGCCATTCCGTTTCTGTTTATTTGCGGCTTCGTGACTGTTTATTTTTTGGGGCAAAAAGGCTTTTGCACGTATGCCTGCCCGTATGGGGGTTTCTTCGGTCTCGCCGATAAATTCTCGCTGGGAAAAATCCGCGTCACACCTGCATGCAATCAGTGTGGGCATTGCACCGCCACGTGCACTTCAAACGTGTTGGTGCACGCGGAAGTGAAGCAATACGGGATGGTGGTCGATCCGGGTTGCATGAAATGCATGGATTGCGTCAGCGTGTGTCCCAACGACGCGCTCTATTTCGGCTTTGGGAAACCGGCGCTCCTGGCTCCGAAATCGAATGTCATTAAGAGACATTATTCGTTGACGTGGCCCGAAGAGATCGTCGGCGTATTGGTTTTTCTTGGAAGTTTCCTTGCTGTTCGCGGTGTCTACGCGCTGGTTCCATTCTTGATGGCGCTTGGCTGTGCCGCCGTCACAACATTTCTCATTCTGAAAACGTGGCGATTACTCCGTGCAAGGGAGTTGTCCTTTTACCGGTTCAATTTGAAATCGTCAGGAAAAATTCACAAGGCTGGCTGGGCGTTTGCAGCCTTTGCCTGTGCATGGATTGGATTGAACGCGCACTGCGGTTGGGTGCGCTATCACGAGTTCCTCGGCAACGTCGCATTCGAAAAGTTTCACTTGCCCGACGAACTGGCCCTGGCGCAGCTCGATCCAGCTCACTGGCTCAGCCCGGCGGATCGGGAAAACATTGTTCAAGGCAAAGAGCATTATCTGGCAGCGCGGAGGACGGCGTTGTTTGTGAACAATGAAGCTCTGCAAAAGCTGGCCTGGTTTGAATATTTGTTAGGCGACGCTTCGCAATCCGTGCAAACACTCCACACGGCCGCAGCTTACCAGAAAGACGAGAGCAAAGCTTTGAGCCTTTATTATCGCGGCGCGATCTTGAACCGCCTGGGACGTTACGAAGAAGCACGTGCGAGTCTGGACGAAGCGCTGGCCGAAAGAGACGACTTGATCCTGGCGCGCCAGGAAAAAGGCGAATCGCTCTGGCATCTTGGGCAACGCGAAGAAGCCGTTTCGGTTTGGAAAGATGCCGTACGGCGTAATGCCCGTTTGCCTTTGGCTAACAACGAGCTTGCAGGTGCGGCGCGCTTGTCAGGCAACGTCGAGCTAGCCGATGTTCACGAACAACAGGCGGATCAATTTACACCTAATAATTCCCTTTTTCATTGGGTACTCGCGACGCGTCTTCAGGATCTGGGGATGACGGACCTGGCCGAAAAACATTTCCAGAAAGCAAAGCAACTTGATACGGGCGGCGAACTACCCGCTGCGCGCTGAACAGATTGAATCGTTAGGTGGAACGCGTTATCCTCCGTAAAGGAGCGTGGCCGCGTAAATCCACAAGTTGCCATCGCATGTCCGTCGCCTTCTACGCGGCGTGGCTCCCACGGAGCTTTACGCTCAATGCGTTGACAATACGAATGCGGTGTTGCCGCTTGATATCTGCGGTTTCGCGATTCATTTGCCATCGTCCCAGCTACTTCGTTCCGTTTTTCTGCGTCTTCGCGAGCGCGGCGGGCGTTTGGAAGTAGCTGGGCCGATCCACATTTGGAAGCACGTAATTCGTCCCCAGCGCGCACATGGCAATGGTGGAGGGTATCCCTATGGCCGAGGGTGTGGAGTAGGTTGTGGTCTTGGTGTTGGATTGGCACGCGCCACCACTTCGAATTGCGTCATCATCCCATCGTCCTCGTGCTCGACCATATGGCAATGAAGCATGTACATCCCGACGTGGTCGGTGAACTTTAACTTCACCTCAAGCACCTCACCAGGCATGAGGTACCAGGTTTCCTTCATCGTCTCGTACGGATAACATGCTCCGCCATTGCGACTCACACATTGCTGGGAAACGTCATGGATATGAACTGTATGTGGCTGTCCTGTGGGATTCGTGAACACCCACTTTTCAGTCGTCCCCAGTACTGGCCTGGCATCAACACGGTTTGGATCGAATCGGAGTCCGTTGATTGCCCAATGACCGCCTGCCTGATTGAAACTCCAGTTTCTCGTCACCGTTGGCTCACCTATGTCTGGAAGTGGCCGGAGCGTTGCAGGAATTGAGCTGTCGTCTGTGACGTGTTGAGTTACCCGAAACTCAAGTAATTGCGTGCCGGTCAGCACATCCACCAGGTAGATGTTTTGTCCGAGTTTACCGGCGAAATTGACTACCACGTCCAGACGTTCAGCCGGTCCCATGCGCATGCCAGTGCGTGTAACAGGCGCGGGAAGCAGACCGCTCTCAGTGCCAATTTGGATGAAGGAGTCGCCATTGCTTAACCCAAGGAAATAGGTACGGAAATTGGAAGCATCCAGGATGCGGAAACGATACTTACGATCTCCGACCTCGAGGTAAGGCTGGTAGACGCCGTTCACCAGAAACTTGTCACCAGTTACACCGTTTGGGTTAAACACGTACGGGATCTGATTTTTCGCGTCGAACTGCCGGTCGGCAATTACCAGAGGCAAATCGAAGGCGCCTGAGGGAAGCGATGATGGATCGGCGGGATCATCCACGATGTAAAGTCCGGTAAGACCCATCCAGACGTTTCGACCGGTAACGTCCATGCGGTGGTCATGGTAAAACTGTGTCTTGCCACGCTGATTTCCACCCCCTTCAAGCCCATCATATCTGTACGTCCGCGATCCTCCTGTCGCGATAGGAAGCGAAGCCGCTTGACCGTCATTGTCGGAGGTTGAGTGGTTACCGTGATTGTGCACCGTCATCTCCCCGGCAGTCGGGTCAAGATTGTTGGTGAAGGTGACGTTGGTCGGTTGGCCGGTAGGTCTGCGAATTGTCAGTCCCGGATATGTGCCACCGTACGTCCACATGTTAGTGCAGGGCCCATCCAGGATCTGCACACATCCTTCATCTATGCTGATTGAGACGTTCCCATTAGTGTCAACAGGCGGAAACACCAGGGGATGCGTAAAAGATCCAGATATGGCGGCCGGCATTGCGACGGCAATCGCATTTTGACTTCGTCCCAGTAAAGCCGGTGCCCTGCCTAGATGAATGCCGATACCGGCAAACGCGGTCGCAAGCAAAATTGCCAAGAAAGCCTTAGTCATAAAACGTGGTTAGTGATCACTTTTCGCCCATTACTGCAATCAAGGTCTGGGGGCTGGCGTTGGCCGAGGCCTTGGTGAAGGCGCTACTCTCGGACCCGGTATGAATTCGATCGTCAGCATAGGTGGACTGGCGCTTTCGCGTGTATCAAACCGTTTTGCCGTGGCGATGGCGGTCTCATCGCCTAACACCAGCCAGCCAAAGTTACTGGCTGGATTATCCAACCATCCCTGTACGTCGGCAACCATTTGCGCTGAGCTCCAGGTGTACTGACCAACCGCTCCAACCATCTGGCTTGCGGTCACTGTCGCAGAAAAATCGCCGCCTTGGGTATTCCAAAAAATTGTATCGAAGAAACGGTGTCGCCATGTTGCATCATTAGGCGTAGCTGGCGCTCCGTCACCTTCTTCTCCAGAAGCCATGGACGTTCCCTCGCCCCAATCGGCAAGAAGCTTGTGCAATTCCAAGGAGTAAGCCGTGTTCGTCGGCGTCCTGGACATATTTAGGCTCAAGCTAACGGCGGTAATCGTCGAGCCTGGTGGAATATTTCCAGCGATGTCGAATGCGAGCACACCCCGGCGTAACTCATTCATGCCTGTCTCACCGGCGAAGAAATGAAAGCCAAGCGCATTACTCTCATCCCCATCAAGAGGATCGTATTCATAAAGAGTGTTATCCTTGCTCGGGTTAATGTTAACCGTTCCTGCGGTCGCTAAACTACCTCCGACGCAGCCGAGCGCAGCTGCCACCGCCAGTGCGAATAACCTTTTACGATCCATCAGTATCCCTCCGGTTAGTATTCAGATTCGCTAATCCACCTAGGGCAGACGCGGCGGCGGAGTGGGCCGAGGCCTGGACTGCGGAGTACCTCTGGGGGACGGAGTAGGCCGCGGTGTAGGCGTCATAGTCGCAGTAGGCGTAGCCGTAGAAGTAGCCGTCGCAGTCGCGGTAGCTGTTGGCGTAGCAGTCGCAGTAGCTGTCGCTGTCGACGTTGCGGTAGCAGTAGCTGTCGCTGTTGGCGTAGGGGTGTGAGTAGCTGTTGGTGTTGGCGTAGGCGTGAACGTAGCAGTAGCAGTAGCCGTAGCCGTTGCCGTGGCCGTTGATGTCGGCGTCGGAGTCGGCGTAAATGTTGCCGTAGCTGT
>JBARMF010000348.1:0-4527 GCA_049802315.1 Candidatus Udaeobacter sp. | reverse complement strand
TCGAGAACGCTGGCGCGAAATACATCAACGCCACGCCGATAAGCAGTGGGACGAACTGCTGCTGCGCGATAACCGCCAACACCTTAAGCGGTGACACCCAGATATTGCGCCCGTAAAGCCACCCCGCTGCGGCGACTAGTAACGGAATCATGACAGGAGTGAGAAACGCCCCCCAAAGCTGATAGCTGGCGGCCAGCTCCATATCGAAGCCACGCTTTGCCACGACGCGAGTCATGAGCGGCGCACCGGGCGCAACCGCAATCAGGAACAAACCGATCAACGCCCCTCGATCCAGTCGCAGCAAACTCGCAAGCGCAAGTGCGAGGATTGGTGGAACGATGAATGTTGCTGCCAGCAGCTTCGCCCAAGTCGTTAGGGTAAGGCGCCGCCAGTTCGCCAGGAACTGAGTCCAATTGAGACTCATACCAACCGAGACCATCAACAGGAGGACGGTGATCGGAAGAAGGAGTTTCATTGCATTGGAGCCATGTAAGATTACGTGGCAATCGAACGTCGGTCCTACGTCGATGTAGGTTCGCGCATGCCTTCAACCAAGGAGCGGCGGTCTCCAGTCCGCCGATAGCCAGGGTTTTGACGGAGTCATTCAGCAAGATGGTTCAGAACGTTTGTCATCGGCTCGCTCGGAATTCGCATCGCGCCGGCAAATGGATAGTTCAGTTCCAGGATTATAAAAAGTGCGCAGGCGACCGAGAACGCGCCGGCGACCAAAGCAAGAGTGCTCGTTGCGTTGGCCGGTGCAAGGAGACTAAAGCCAAAAAAGATAACCACGAGCCACGACACAAGAGCGATTAGCAGCGGCTTCGACAAGGAGGGAATCGCCTGCGCTTGCAGCAACGCTCGAAGCTCCGCGAGTTGCACCATGAGATTCATCGCTTGAGTCTTCAGTTCACGTTGCGCGTCATCTTGAGGTGAGAGGCGCTGAACCGTCACGTAAACGGCATCCCCCATCTGCTCGTTGGGGTTTAATCGGACTGAACCGGTTCGCTCCGTTGGCCAGGTCTGGCGCACTGCATCGGCCACGGAGTCTCGAAGGGCACGGCGCGAGTCCGTTGCCTGCGGCCCGTAAAGTTTTAGCACACGATCAAGCAATTCGATCTTCGCGGCCATCTGAACCACTTCGCTTCGAGTGCTGTCAAACGTGCCCTTGGCTGAGCTAATGAGTAGTCCCAGGAGTATCGCAGTCATGGTCGCAACAAGCCCCAGCGCCAGTTTCACCACATCCTTTGATTCAGGGTTCAGGTGCTCCGCGGGAACGATCCGACGCAAACATCCTCCCAACAGTGTGACGCCGACGAGGCCTACGAATAAAATCAGTCCGATAATACCTATAATCATTGTGGCATTTTCGAGCAGCGTAACGCTAAAACTCACACCCGAGGCTCAGCCGCTCTTCCGGTTTTTCCATTCATTTGCTCTTTCCGCTCGTGTTACTGGGCGGGGCGCCGAGGTATTCTACGCGCGCTTGTTCAATTTTGCCGTTGAACTTGAACGGCGCGTCGTCGTAGTAATCCACGCTGACTGGCGAACCGAGGTCGATACCGAAATCAAGGCAGTCGTTCGCAGTAAAGAGTAGTGGCGCACTGACTGGGACAGTGCCAGAGGCGACCTCCTTGCCGTTGACTTTCATCACCACCTTGAGCGAACCGGCAGGCTTCGGCTCTATGTAAGTCGTTTCTACTTCGATTTTGACTTTGCCGGCTGGCAGCTTGTCCTTCGCCTTGATATGGGTGCGCACGAGTTCGAACAAGTTGTATTCGTAGGATAGCACGCCATCCTTTACGTAGCAGGCGAGGCCGCCGGAGAAGCCACCAAGCGCATATATCACGCCGTTGGCATCGGCCGGAACATCGGCGTCAACCGTGACAATGTTGGGCTTGTTCCCTAAGGCCGGTGCGGCGAATTCGGGGATTCGCGTGATGCCCCCCGGGAACGTCCACGAGGCGTAGGGTGGAGATAGTCGCAGCTCGGGGTGCATGACAGGAACCCACAAACCGCCGCCGACAGGCAGACCTTTATTTTTAGTGAACTCCGTCAGAAACAGGTCCTGCAGCTCTTTTAGTTTCGCAGGCTCCTTATCGGCCAAATCGTCGGCCTGTGACCAATCAGTGTTAAGGTTGTAAAGCTGCCACTTATCGTTATCGGGATTCCACTCCTTGATGCCCGGCGGTAGTCCCGGAACCCAGGGAATGCGAGGTCCGACGACCGAGGCTATCCAGCCATCATGATAAATGCTACGGCTGCCCATGACTTCAAAGTATTGGGTGTGCTTCACCTCAGGGGTCTTGGCGTTATTGAATGTGCTGGTGAAGCTGACACCGTCGATTGGGTCCTGCTCAATGCCGTTGACCACGCGCGGCGGCGTAATGCCGAGGAGATCGTAAATCGTGGGTGCCACGTCATTCACATGCAGGAACTGCGAACGCGGCGTGGCATCGGGCTTGATCTTCTCCGGCCAGCGCACGGCCATGGGATTACGCGTGCCCCCAAAATGAGACGCGATCAGCTTAGTATATTGATAAGGTGCGCTTCCCGCCCACGCCCAGCCGGCATGATACATCGGGTCAGTCTTAGGCCCGCCGAGCGTGGCCAATCCGCCTAACGAGTCCAGCGCCTGCATGTGCTGCTTGATCGTGCTGGGAATGCCATTCTGCGCGAGTAACTCGCTGATGGTGCCGGTCTGACCTTCAGCGGAAGCACCGTTATCGCCCCAAATGTAAAGGATCAGTGTGTTGTCGCCGTAACCTAGTTGATCAATGGTATTAACAACCCGCCCGATCTGGGCATCGACGTGTTCGCAAAAGCCGGCGTACACCTCCATGAGCCTTCTTTGAAATGGTTTTTCGTCATCGGGAATCGAGTCCCACGAGGCCAGGCTAGCTGGTCGCGGAGTTAGCTTCGCATTCTGCGGAATCCAACCCATCTCCTTAGCGCGTTTGAAGACACGCTCCTGATACTTATCCCAGCCGTCATCGAACTTACCCTTGTATTTATCGGCCCACTCTTTGGGAACATGAAATGGACCGTGCGCGGCGCCGCTGGCCCAATACATAAAGAAGGGTTTGTCCGGCGCGAGGGACTTCTGTTGCCTTAGCCAGGAGATTGCATCATCCGCGAGGTCTTCGCTTAGGTGATAGTAATTGTGCCCGCCGGAAGTGTGCGGATGCTGGATATAGCTGGTATTCCGAACAAGCTGCGGTTCCCATTGTGATGCTTCGCCGGCGAGAAAACCGTAGAAGTATTGAAAGCCATAGCCGGTGGGCCAATCATTAAAGGGTCCAGCAGCGGTTGTCTCCAAGGCAGGTGTATTGTGCCACTTGCCCCATGCGGCGGTGTTATAGCCGTAGTCCTTGAGGACCTCGGCCACCGTCGCGCTGCTCTTCGGAATCGTGCCCATGTATCCGTCCCAGTCATTCGCGAGCTCAGCAATCTGGCCGTTGGCCACGCGATGGGGATTGCGTCCGGTCAACAAAGCTGCGCGGGTGGGCGAACACATCGCCGTGGTGTGAAAACGGTTATAGGAGATGCCTTCCTTCGCGATGCGCGACAAAGTAGGCGTGTGAATCTCGCCACCATACGTGTCGGTTTGCCCTGGACCGACATCGTCAATTAGGAAAATCACGATGTTAGGCGCATCCTTGGGCAGGTGGTTTACCGCTGGCAGCGGGCTGTAAGTCGACTCCTGCATCGTTCGTCCGGCAGTGCTGCCAGATTTCTTGGGCGGGAACGGGAGCTCCTCCTGCGCGTTGACGGGCCAGACGAATGCCGCGCCCAAGGCACAAAGCCCAAGGCCTCGCCAAAGTGCGGTCGACCTACGGTTGATTCGACTGTTGTATTTGTTGTTCATAATCGCCTCGTGGGTCTATTCACTTGCCTTCACCGCGGGAGCATGGCTGTCTGCACAACGGCAAATAGGAAAACAGCCACAGCAAAAGCGAACGCGACGATACGCACTCTGCGCTGCTCAAACTTTCCTGAGGCGCTGGCGAAGAAAAGCACTGTGGCAAACAAAACAGTGTTCGCGAGATATTGACCGGAAACGCTGCCGGCGTTGCGCGATGCCTGCAGGCTACTTGCAGCCTGAGCGTTGGCCTCGGCGGCCTCGCGCGTTCCCCGCACTTCGTAGAGGTTCGGCACGAAAGGGTGCGGATCGGCTTTCGGATTTTCAAACGGCTTCTGCGCTAACCATGCGTCGTAAGCCTTGCGCAGATCGGGAGGAAAACGTTCGACGTAAAAGTTCGCGAGCTTTTCGTTGCCTTCCTGTTGCGCCGCTAGCAGTTCCATGAACATCGCCACGTGAATCGTTGCCTGCTGCATTCCCTGTATCGTCTGCAGACCGGCACGGCGCTCCAGTGAGTTAAATTCATTCATCAGCCGATTACTCTTTCGGGTCCACGCAGCTGAATGATACGAGCACCATGCCGTGCTGAGTGTCGCCAGCGCCATAAGCACGGCCGTGACAGGCTCAACCCATCGCTTTTTTTCCTGTGGCTCTTGGTTTGGCGAACC
>JBARMF010000347.1:0-3973 GCA_049802315.1 Candidatus Udaeobacter sp. | reverse complement strand
AGGCCAGCCTCGAAAATGTGGAAGTCGCCGGTAAAACCGGCACCGCGCAATGGGGACCAAAACACAAAGAACGCACCGCGGCGTGGTTCGCTGGATTTTTGCCTGCTGACCAACCGCGATATGCGTTTGCAGTTGTTTACGAAGGCGATGTCGGCAAGACCGTGCACGGCGGTTCACACGCCGCGCCGATGATCGCTGAGGTGTTCAAAGACGTTTACAAAGGTCAGATGGTCGCCGGCCATTCGCGGCGGCGCGCTGAGGAACAACCCGAAATCCGCCGTGCCGAACCCGTCGAGGAACAAGACGAATCAGATTAGAGACACGAATTACACGAATTGCCACGAACCCTGATTCAACCCTGCCTTACGGTTTCACAGGTAGGGCGCGCCATTATCCGGGACGTTGACGGCGCGCAGAGGACTGCGCGCCCTACCAATACGTTTTCGTGTGAATTAGTGAAATTCGTGTCTATGCCGCAGCCGTTTCTTTCGACAGTTCCATGGTCCCCTTAAACTTAGGCGGTTCTTCTTCGATGCCGAAATTGCCGGAATAGAGTTCCTCGATTTTCGCCATCTCGTCCGACGCCAGCGGCGCGGTGTCAGGCGCTTTGGCGAATTCGACGAGCTGTTCTTCGTTGTAAATGTTTGGCAACGTCGAAGCGACGCGGTCATCTGCCAGCAACCACTGCAATGCTGCTTGCCCAAGGGTGCGCTCGGCATTTTCGAGAAACCGTAATTGGTCGATTTTCTTGACCCCATTCAACAGCCAGCTCCGCGGTCGATGGCTGCGATGATCAGTCGGGGGAAACTTCGTCTCAGCCGTGTACTTGCCTTCGAGCATTCCGGACGAATGCGTCACGCGAATGAGAAACATCGTGTCCTTGCCGGCTTCCGTCGCCGCATCATGAAATGCGCGACCTGGGTGTTGCTCGAGTATGTTGTAAATGTGCTGGACGCTGGTGAGATCGCGCTCGCGAATGCAATTCACTGCCTCGTACAACCAACCGATCGCCGGTCCCAACGCAATGCCGTAGTACCGAACTTTTCCTTCGCCCTTCAATTTCTCGAGCGTCTTCCAGAGCGCGTCATCATAAACCTGCTCCATCCGTATGTTGTGCAATTGAAGCAGATCAATCCGGTCCGTCTTTAGCCGCTTCAGCGCAGCGTCAGTCGCGCCTCTGATCGCCTCCGGCGAAAAATCCTGCGGTATTTCGCGCTGCCCGCGTCCCCGCGCCTCACCGTGATGGACAAAATCGTAGCCAACCTTGGTCGCAATCACGATTTCATCGCGCTGGTTCGGAAAGGCTTTGGCGATCAGTTCTTCACTTAAACCATTTCCGTAGGTATCAGCGGCATCGAACAACGTGATACCGAGATCAAACGCCTTGTGCATCAGCGCGATCGCTTCGCCCTCGGTAAAATTTCCCCACCAACCAGTGGAGATTGTCCACAGACCGAACCCGACCTCGCTGACTGTCAGGTCGGTGTTCTTATAAGTCCGGAACTTCACACGGCAAATCTAACCACAGAGGCCGCAGAGGTCACGGAGAAGAATTGAACCCGGATTCGAATAGCGCTGCCCAGCCGAGGGTCGCTAAAAGGGGATCGCGAAACCGGATCTGTTTCATCGGTTGGCCCCCGGGCACCATTCAACGGGAGACTGATCAAGGCTAAGTGCCTTGACCATAAAAGAAGTCGCTTCGTTGAAGTCTTTTACCGTTGCACCGGACCAATACCCTGTCGAACAGGTGCCAGTGTCGCATTTGCCGCCCAACGTAATCCATTCTTCGGTTCGCAATACGTCGCAGACGCAGATCGCTTTCTTGGGATCAGATGGATCGACGGTGCAACGCTTATTGAGGCACCACGTCCAGGGAGTACCGTTAGGGCACTGAAGGACTTTCTTACCCTCCTTGAATTGTTCGAGCGAAAATGCGGAGTACACCGTGCGGATACCATTGGCATCGGTGCCAGGCTGGTTCGTGTTACACGGTACCGAGGACATGCTCGCGCCCTCTTCCACATCGCAAAAGCAAATTGCTTTAGTCGGGTCACCCGGTTGCGGTATGCACAAAGCGGATGTGCAAAGCGCATATTGATGTTTGCATAGCTGCATATTTGATTTGCCTGCCTGTTCACTGCCAAAGGCAAGGGTGAAAACGGCGATCGCCGCGACCAGTAAGAAAGAGGCGAAACTTAGTTTGATAAGGCTCATGTATGGGTTCCCTCCCATGCGCTGCGCGTGGTTTAACATTTAGAAAAGCCACGAGTCAAACAGTTTATCCCGCGATGCACGATTCAAACGAATACCGCAGCTCCGCTGTCACGAGAAACTCCCGCCGGAACGCGTGCCCTCTAATTAAACGTTGGACGTTGGATGTGGGACCCATTCGACTTGCGCTCAGGGCAGGCTGTTGGACGTTCTCTGGGTTCGCATGAGTTCCAACGAACACAGCGCCCTCTTGGTTGTTGCGCACGGCTCGACGGTGAACCCGGATTCGAGCGCGCCGACGCTGGAGCATGCGGCGGAGATTCGGCGTCGGAACATTTTTGCTAAGGTGAAGTGCGCGTTTTGGAAAGAAGAGCCGAGCTTGCGTGATGCGTTGTTTTCGTTCGATCCGGAATCGATTCGTGAAGTTTATGTGATTCCGAATTTCATTAGCGAAGGATATTTCACGCAGACCGTCGTTCCGCGGGAGCTTGAACTGGATGGGCGGATCACAACACGGCCGAATGGACAGCTCTGGAGGTATTGTGAGCCGGTTGGAAATCATCCACTGATGACGGAACTGCTCCTCAAACGGGCACGCGATGTCGCACCCGATGCAGCTCCCGCCGAAACCAGCTTGCTGATTGTCGCGCACGGAACGGACCTGAATGAAAACAGTGCCGTTGCAGCGAAACGCGAAGCGGAAAAGATCCGGGCGCTCGGAAAATACGCGGCTGTGCTCAATGTTTACATGGAAGAAGCGCCGCTCGTATCTGACTGGCGGAATTTCACCGAAACGCCAAACGTGGTTGTGGTGCCATTTTTTATTTCAGACGGGCTTCACAGTTACGAGGACATTCCGAGATTGCTGGGGATCAAGGAACGACGGCTTCCCAGCCGTCGAAAACAACCCGGCGGACGGCTTGGAAGCCGTCCCTCCTTGACGGAGATTTTTCGCCGCAACCCGTACAGCATCGATGGTCGATCACTCTTTTACGCTCCATCCATTGGCACCGACCCAGGCGTTGCTGACATCATTATCGAGCAGGCGAACGCGGCCGCAAAAAGTTGAAATCGTGCTGGCGCTCGGTTTCTTATGCACGACATTGTTTTTCCGCGAATGAAAGAAATCACGTGCAAGAATCTTCAGGAAATCGGGGCGTTTGCCCTGGCCGGCGGATGCACGCGAAAACGAATGAAGCAACTCGTGGAGATGATTCGCGCCGCGCGCGATTATCGCTGGGTGGGCGTTTACAAGATCATCAAGGACGAGTTCGTAATTATGGCCGAGAGCGGCGAGGAACCGGCGACGTATCCACGTTTTCCAACTAGCCAGGGATTGTGCAGTGCGGCCCTGGAATCTGGCCAAGCCGTCATCGTAGGCGACGTGAGCAAGGATCTCCGATACCTACCGACGTTTCATACAACTCGTTCCGAGATCATTGTGCCGATGCGCAACGACCACAAGCACGTGCTCGGGATGCTCGATGCGGAGAGCGATAAATTGAATGCCTTCGACGATGAAGACCTTCAGTTTCTCGAACGTGCGGGCGGTTTAATCGCTCATTGTTTGCACTAGGAATACGTCGCAGGCAGAAAGCGGCGTCAAGTTCGCCACGGCGAATCCGTCCTGTGGCGGACCGCCGCACTCCAACTCCGAAAACTTTCGCGAGGCCGCGCGCTTCGCGCGCCAACACAAGGGACGACGGTCTGGGCGACCGTCGAAATGCGACGGCTGGGAAGCCGTCACTCCTTGCGCGCGTAA
>JBARMF010000346.1:0-1623 GCA_049802315.1 Candidatus Udaeobacter sp. | reverse complement strand
GACGGATCGAGAGCCAGCCTGAAATTGGAAGAATGATGGCATTCGCGGCGAGATAACTGGTGATGACCCATTCGCCATCGGTAACCGCTGCCGAGAGCCCGCCGGCGATGTGACGCAGCGCCACATTCGCAATCGTGGTGTCCAAGACTTCCATGAATGTCGGAATGACGACCGCGAGAGCGACGATCCACGGATTGACGGCACGCGGAACCGCCGATGCCGGATAACTCCGAACGGCAACCGACGAGGCGCTCATTATTTTGCTGGCGTCGTGCTTGCAGCCGGAGACGATTGCGGGATCGCTTCCTGCAAAAATTTGCCCGCGTTTGCTCCGGTCGGTTTGCTCCACAAATCAACCGACGGCGTAACGGAAAGACCAACGAACAACGGGAGCTTGTCGGGATCATAATTCACCAGATCGATCCGCACAGGTAGGCGCTGAACAACTTTTACAAAATTACCGGTCGCGTTTTGAGGCGGCAGCAACGCCAGGGTTGAGCCGGTGCCGAAAGTAAAACCGGAAATGCGTCCTTCGAACATTTGTTTGCCGCCATACATGTCGGCTTCGATTGCGACGCGCTGACCAATTCGCAGATTGCGAAGCTGCGTTTCCTTGAAGTTCGCATCGATCCACGTGTCGCGCAGCGAACGGATAGCCATCAAGCTTTGGCCGACCTGCACGTTGTTACCCGGATTCACGTTGCGCCGAGTCACCACGCCATCGATCTCGGCCACGATCGTGCAATAACGAAGATTGAGTTTCGCGTCATCGAGATCCCGCTGCGCTTGCATCAATTTCGCTTCGGCTTGCTTCAAGCCCGGCGCAGTCTTGACGATCTCGGCGTAGATCTTGTTGATATCGCCACCGGGATCACGACGGTAAAACTCCTCGACCAATTGTTTCGGAGTCATGTTCCAGGATGAAGCAGTGACACCGAGCTGCGCTGCGCCTTGCCTAAGTTCGGCCAGAGCCTCTTGTACCGATGAAAACGTTTGATCAAGATCGGCCGGAACATCGGTCAGGCTTCCGCTTTCGGCGGGTTGCGCAGGCAGTCCGAGGGCCGCCCGAGCTTGATAAACATTTTCCAGAGCCTGCTTTACCTGGGCATTTGCGACGTCAAGTTCTTTGCGCCTTGTATCGAACTCCTCCACGCTTGCTACTTTGGTCGCGAGAAGCTTCTTAGAGCGCTCGAATTCGGCTTGAGCAAGGACCTGTGTGGCCTTGCTCTGTTCCCAGGTGGCGACCCGCGCCCGAATCAACGCAACTTGATTGTCCACATCTTCAATTGCGTGCTGAAGTTTGAAGCGCAAACCACGGGTCTGGCCGATTTGGCTCCGTACGGTCGCTTGTGCGACGACCAGTTCCGCTTGCGCGGCGTCGACGGCTGCTTGTTTGATCGCCACTTGCACGCGAAATGGCTCCGGGTCGAGCTCAACCAGCACATCGCCTTTCTTTACGCGATTATTGTCATCGACTAACACCCGCAAAACCTGGCCTGGCACGCGCGGGGCCACGAACGTGATGTAGCTGTTCACATAGGCGTCGTCAGTCGAGGTCGTTCGCCAGGCATGGAAAATTTTCGGAATGATCACGAGCACAAACAGGATCAGACCGACAAGGAT
>JBARMF010000345.1:0-1989 GCA_049802315.1 Candidatus Udaeobacter sp. | reverse complement strand
AGCACGCGTTTGCCAACCGTGATGCCCGCCCGTTGCCAGCAATCCAACACAACCGGTCGCCAGACGCGATGTTGAAGGCCCAGTCGGGCTAACTCCTCTTCATGCGTGCCGAGAACATAATCGCCTTGTGCTGCCATTTTCTGATCGTCACCGATCGATGTCGGATTACAAACGCGATTTGTTCTTGCACAGTCGGACCTATCCCTGGCGCGTTACCGATTCTCCAGATCGAGGAGAACGGAAGCGACACGAGAGATTTTCTCTTTGGAGAGCTCGGGATAGATGGGAAGCGCGAGACAGTGTTCGCACAGCGCTTCCGTCATTGGAAGGTCGCCGGATCGATAATCAAGATGCGCGTAAGCCTTTTGGAGGTGAATCGGCACGGGATAATGAACGGCACTTTGGATTCCGACGTCCTGCAACGCAGAGCGGACGCGGTCACGCTCTGGAGTTTCAATCACGTAGCAATGCCAGACGCACTCCGAATCGGGCATGTCCGCAGGCAGCTTGTATGACGAGTCCTTCAGCAGTTCTGTGTATTGTCGCGCGCGATCAATGCGAGCCGTGTTCCACTCGTCGAGGTGCTTAAGTTTTATGGAAAGCACGGCCCCCTGGAAGCTATCCATGCGGTAGTTGTACCCGATTTCGTCGTGCAAATATTTTTGGCTTTGCGCGTGATCGCGGAGAGAACGCGCGCGGTGCGCTATGGATGCATCGTTCGTGATCAAAGCGCCGCCTTCCCCGTAGGCTCCGAGATTTTTAGTCGGATAAAAACTGAAACACGCAATTTGGCCAAACTGGCCTACGCGTCGGCCACGGTATCTTGCGCCGTGGGCCTGCGCGGCATCTTCGATCACCGGCACCCCGTGTCGCTCTGCAATCGCCATGATGCGATCCATCTCCGCCGGCATCCCATACAGATGCACTGGGATAATTGCCTTGGTGCGGGATGTGATTGCCGCTTCGAGGTTGTCGGGGTTCAACGTGCGACGGACAGGGTCAATATCGACGAACACCGGCGTGGCGCCGACGTAGCTAATGGCCCATGCTGTAGCTATGAACGTCATCGAGGCCGTTACGACTTCATCTCCTGGACCGACATCGAGACAGCGCAAAGCCAGATGCAGCGCGCTCGTCCCGCTGTTCAGGCTGACACAATGATCAACTCCGCAATACGCTGCGAATTTCGTTTCGAAGTCTAACGTCGCTGGTCCCTGAACAAAGCTGGTCGACTCACAAATCTCCTCTAAGGCGCTCAACACTTCGCTGCGCAGAGGCCGATACTGCGCTCGAAGATCCAAATACGGTACAGTTTCCATTTCAGTCTGACTTACTTCGAAACGGGCGCGGGTCGAGGATTTGTTTCCTTTGCCGATCAATGTAGGCGCAGATACGAAATGTCGCCACCGGCCCGCCTCGGCCCGTCCTATCCCAGTGACGGGCTTTCTAAAGCCAATCGGGCGCAAGTCAGCCCGCGCAGTAGGCTCTTTGAGGACAGGAGCAACGAACGAACATGGCAGATACTGAAGCTATCGTTTATTCTTGTCGCGGCTAACGTGCGACCCGCACGCGTGGGATTTGCCTTAGACTAAATAGGATTACGCGGTTATCTCAGCCGCCTAATCATTACACGTGCGGAAACGCAACCTACGCCCAGGTGTGGTGACGGATATGGCCAATCCAGGCAACAGCATAACTGGTGGCGCCCGCCGAGGCGAGCGCCACCAAATATCGATGCCTTATTTATTCGCGACTACTTTCGGCGCTGGCTTGCTCGCTTCACGCTGGGCGCTCACCTTCTGGATTTGAGCTGCCTGCTCTTTGAGCTGCGCAGTGAGAACCTGCATCTCCTTCTGCTGCGAGGCGACAGTCGATTTCAAGTCAGCCATACTGGCCTGCTGTTCCTCGACCTTTTTGTGTTCTTTGATGAACTCGTTGAGCAACATTACGTTGATCTCAGTGTAGCGTACGCTTAAAGGCTTACCACTG
>JBARMF010000344.1:0-6431 GCA_049802315.1 Candidatus Udaeobacter sp. | reverse complement strand
CAGAATTGCCCACCAACGTCGACTCTGGGATGTCTGGTGTTTCGGCTTCATTCGGCGACGACGAGATGTGGGCGTTGCGGGGTGTGTCGTTTGAAGTGAAGCAGGGGGAAATTCTCGGGATCATTGGTAGAAACGGCGCGGGTAAAAGCACTCTGCTGAAGATTCTCTCCCGTGTGACTGCGCCGACCGAGGGAGAGGTGCGGATCAAAGGCAGGATTGTCAGCCTCCTGGAAGTGGGCACGGGCTTTCACGGGGAACTGACCGGACGCGAAAACGTTTTTCTCAACGGCGCGATTCTGGGGATGACTAAGGCCGAGATTCGCTCAAGGCTTGATGAGATAATTGATTTTTCCGGGGTGGAGAAATTCATTGATACTCCGGTTAAACGCTATTCCAGCGGGATGTATGTGCGCCTGGCTTTTGCGGTGGCTGCGCACTTGGAAGCGGAGATACTTATTGTAGACGAAGTTCTCGCAGTCGGAGACGCTGAGTTCCAAAAAAAGTGCCTCGGAAAAATGGGCGACGTAGCTCATGAAGGAAGAACCGTGTTATTCGTCAGTCACAACATGAATGCCGTAAAATCGCTTTGCGGACGCGCGCTGTTGCTAGCTAATGGCCTTCTGTCTTTCAATGGGCCGGTCGATAGCGTGATCGGGAAATATCTTCAAACGGAAAATGCGGCGCAGACTCACTGGGTACGAAAGGACCCGCTTTCCGGCTCTGACGGTATATTGTTACAAGAGATTATGGTTTTGGTCGACGGCAAACAGGCCTCCAATACTATCCGCGCTGACAAACCATTCGAAGTTGTGGTGCGTGCCCGGGCATTTCGGGAGTATCGCACTGCCGAGATCAATATCCGATTGACCAACCAGGAAGGTATACCGGTCCTCACAACCGCGAACTGTGATGCCTTCGACAACTTTGAGCCAATCGAAAGAGGCGATCATGTTTTCGTAGCTAGATTCCCGGCGCTTCTATTGTCTAGTGGCACGTACTCTCTATTCGTCGCAGCCATCGTGCCGTATCGGACCTTGTTCGACGGTGTCGACGGCAAAGTAACACTGACTATTGAAGAGGTAGAACCGCAAGCTTCCGTTACGCGAGACGGAAGGTTTGGTGTAGTGAATCCACGGCTCGATTGGAGACACTGTCGTCAGTCCGACGCGGACCCCATATTTGCTAGAGCTGGCGAATCAATCAGATGAATAGAGCCACAATTGAGCTCTATTGGGGCTTCCGTGTCTGATACTCTGATTTGAGGTGTCGTGACTGATCGGCCGGGTATGGAAATGCTTCTCAGCTACTTCGCTCTAGAAAAGAGGGTGCAAATGTGGGAAGTGATTCGCCAGAAGTGTGAACAATTCCAAGAAAATCGCGCTCATTACCGGGATTACGGGCCAAGATGGGTCATATTTGGCCGAACTGCTTCTGGAGAAGGGCTACACGGTGCATGGAATTGTGCGGCGTACCAGCCATTTATTGCGATCGCGCATCGAGCATCTTCGGCGCGATGAAAAAATTTATGATCGCACCTTATTTCTCCATTACGGCGATCTTTCCGACAATCCGACTATAAGTCGTATAATTGCAGATGTTCAGCCAATGGAATTGTATCATCTTGCGGGACAGAGCCATGTCGGCCTAAGTTTCGAGATTCCAGAATCGACTTGTGAAGAAGCGGGAATGGCGACGCTTCGGTTACTCGAAATCGTGCGCTCCCAGCGACAACCCTTGCGATTCTATCACGCTTCGACCTCCGAAATTTTCGGAAACGCATGTGAGATACCTCAAACCGAGAGCACATCGATGCGGCCCACGAGCCCGTATGGATGCGCCAAAGCTTTTGCGACACAATTGGCGCGGGTGTATCGAGAATCATTCGGCCTCTTTGTTTGCAACGGCATTCTTTACAATCACGAATCGCCACGGCGCGGGGAAAACTTCGTCACGCGCAAGATCGCGCGCGCGGCTGCACGAATCGCACGAAATTTGGATTGCGAGCTGGTGCTCGGCAATTTAGAGGGCCAAAGAGATTGGGGGCGTGCCCAGGATTATGTCCAGGCCATGTGGCTGATGCTCCAACACCACACAGCCGATGATTACGTAGTGGCAACTGGAGAGTCACATTCGGTGCGCGAATTTGTCGAGGCGGCTTTCGCCGTTGTCGGTCTTCCATGGCAGAAATATGTGAAGCACGATCCGGCGTTTGAGCGGCCGACAGAACCCGCCCGGCTCGTCGGTTGCTCGGACAAGATTCGTGGAATACTTGGCTGGAAGCCTACCGGGACTTTTCGCGAACTTGTCCAGGAAATGGTTGAGACGGAAGTAGACGCGATTGATTCGCGTGATTAGATCTGACTAACAATGAAGCTGACCACTAACCGCTGCATGTTTAGGTTTCGGATACCTAAATCACTTTCATTTCGAGCGGCGCTCTCTCTCGGTAGCGGTAGCTTATCTTATTTTCGTTAGGCGCGAGTCCAGTATGCTTAGAAGAATCGTCTCCAAGTTTTACCACCGCCTGCCGATCGTTCGCGAACTTCAGGCGATCATGCGTGAGCATCACAAAATAACGGCTTCGATCGCGCACGTTGAAAATTACGTCTCGCGCGTTGAGAACTACCTGTTTGAGACTTGTCTGCGACCTAGCCAAACAATTCGCCTGATTGATTTCGATTTACGTGATCACCCTCGATATGGAGATCCACGAAGATTGTTCCGCTATCAGTCACTGGTCTGCTCACAAAATGGGGAGGACGGAATTATCCATGAGATATTTCGCCGTATTGGGACGGGAACCAGGATCTTCGTGGAAGTGGGAGTTGGGAATGGATGTGAAAACAATACTGCATTTCTTCTTTCTCAAGGCTGGACCGGTTTTTGGATCGATGGAGACAGCGGTTTCGTGGGAGCTTTGGAAAACAGGGAAGACCTGCCAAAGGAGTGCCTCAAATACCTCGTCGCGTTTGCGACGAGAGAGAACATTTCCGCGCTCTTCGAGCAACTCGGTGTGCCAAACGAGTTTGACCTGCTGTCTCTCGACATTGATCAGAACACCTTTTACGTGTGGGAAGGCCTTCGCGAGTTTAGGCCGCGAGTCGTAGTACTAGAGTATAACTCGGCTATACCGCCGGACGTTGACTGGAAAGTCCGTTATGACTCGAAGCGTACATGGAATGGCACGCAGAACTTTGGCGCTAGTCTGAAGGCTTTTGAAATTCTAGGTCGCCAGTTCGGATACAGCCTCGTAGGCTGTGAATTGATTGGCGCCAATGCGTTCTTTGTTCGTGATGACTTGCTCGCAGGCAAGTTCGCCGAGCCTTTCACTTCGGAGAATCATTATGAACCCCCGCGTTATCCGATGTGGCATCGTCGGTGTTTTCCCCCGAGTATTTTGGATCGAACAGGTGATGGCTAACACCACGGTGGATACGGAGTTCTCCACTCGTTGGATGCGCGACGAAGATTATGACTTTTTTCACTATCATCAGCACTGCACGGGCATTTCGTTAGAACTTGCGAGTCAGTTATATGGATAGAAGGACAACTGAACGCTGTTGGTGCTGTGATGCGATCAGTAGCTACTATGAGAGCGCGACGGTACTTGGCCGGCACAAGGTGCGCTACTACCGTTGTCCTACCTGCGGGTTTATCCAAACGGAGTCGCCATTTTGGTTAGCGGAAAGCTACAAGAATCCCATGACTTCGTACGATCTTGGCGGTGTTTCCCGGCCAACACTGAACTCCGTTCTCACAAAGGCAGTCATAAATTGGTTCTTCGACGCTAACCGGCGTTTTCTGGACTTTGGCGGTGGATACGGTGTGTTCACTCGTTGGATGCGGGACGAAGGTTACGATTTTTGTCACTATGATCAGCACTGCACGAATCTTTTTGCACCCGGGCATGATGCTGACATTAGCGGGTCCGTCCGGTACGAGCTCGTAACGGCTTTCGAAGTGTTCGAGCATCTAGCGGAGCCGGCAAAAACTGTCGCTCAATTGTTGTCGATAAGCGATTCCATCTTGTTTTCCACTGAATCGTTGCCGATCCCAGCTCCACGGATCGCTGACTGGTGGTATTACGGCCCGGAGCACGGCCAGCACATCGCATTTTTTACGCGCGCGGCGCTCCAGAAACTTGCTGCCCGTTTCGACGCAAATTACTACACGAACGGCGGTTCTATCCATTTAATTTCCCGGCGGCACATTTCGGAAAAGGTGTTTCGACGCGTGTTACACCCGAAGGTGCGCGTGTTAGTCAACCATGTTTACCGCCGCAGGTCTTTATTGGACGAAGATTTCGCTTTTGCGATGCGACAAGCGAAGGAAGCAGCTGAACAATTAGCGCGATCTTCTAAGCTTGAGGATCAGATATGAGAATCGCAGTTTGGCATAATCTGCCGAGCGGTGGTGGCAAACGGGCGCTATACGAACACGTCCGCGGACTTATTCAGCGTGGACACTATGTTGAAGCTTGGTGCCCACCAACAGCGTCTGAGACTTACTTGCCGCTCTCACTGATGATTAAAGAGCACGTTACGCCCCTGAATCAGTTCGCTGAACGGCCAGAACGCTATTATTCGGCACGGGCATGCCACTACAAAGACACTGTGTTCGCCCTGAATGCGATGGAAGAACATTGCAGAACTTGTCTGGGCGAGATTGATAAGGGCAGGTTCGACGTGATCTTCGCTAACCCTTGCCTCTTGTTTCGAACATCACCAATAGGCCGCCTAACTAATCTGCCGTCTGTGCTTTACCTGCAGGAACCCAATCGTTGGTTGTTCGAGGCTCTGCCAAAGCCATTTTGGCAACTCCCGAAAAGCGAGCCCGCTTTACGACTCTCTTCGGTTTCCACGTGGCGATCGAAGTGGCGCGACCTCCAGCGTGTATGGGCGGCACGGCTTCAGGTTACCGAAGAGGTTCGAAATGCGGAAGGCTTTTCCCGAATTCTGGTGAACTCGCTCTTCAGCCGTGAAAGCGTCGTCCGGGCATACGGCACGGAGTGTGACGTTTGCTACCTCGGTGTCGACTCCGATCGCTTTCCAGCAGTTAATGGACGACGAGAACCGCAGATGATTAGTGTTGGATTCCTCTATTTTGGCAAAGGTGCCGACCGTGCTTTGAAGGCGATAGCATCGATACCCAAACTCCAGCGACCGCGACTCCTCTGGGTCGGTAACGGAGTAGAGCCTCACTATTTGAACGATATTAAGCGGCTTGCTAAGGAACTAGAGGTCGATTTCGTGTTCAAAAGCGACGTCGATGACTCAACGCTCATCTCATATTTGCAACAATCATTCGCGATGATCTATACACCACGCTTGGAGCCTTTTGGATACGCGCCGCTCGAAGCAAACCTTTGCGGCTTACCAGTGGTTGGCATCGCAGAGGGAGGCGTGAGAGAAACAATAATTGATGGCGTTAACGGTTTTCTCACCCCTACCGAAGATTCAGAGCGCCTAGGGAACATAATCAAACAGTTGATGGAAAACGTTGATGAGACAGAAGATTTGCGACGTCGCAGTCGCGAGCACGTCATCAATGCCTGGGCGATCGACAAAGCAACTGAGCGTTTGGAACAACGACTTGCTGCAGTAATTCAACAATCTACCGGCGGATCAATGTGCTAAGAGTGAGGCATTGATTGCTCCCTCGTCACACCGATTGAACAAGAAGCCAACGAGGTGATAGCGATCTTCACGACGATCATCCGCTGCACGGGAGCGAAGTAGAAAATGGAGTTTCAACTTTCAGGTTTCCAAATCTCCACTTTTCAACTTTCAGCTTTCCAAATGTCTACTTTTCTTGAATGAGCACTGTCATTGAAGTTGACGACCTCTGGAAAAAGTATCGTCTCGGTGTCATTGGCACAGGCACGCTTCGTCACGATTTCGAACGGTGGTGGCACCGCGTTCGCGGCAAACCGGATCCGTATTCCAAGTTGGATCAGAGATCAGAGATCAGAAATGCAAAATCAGAATTGGCCACCCACGTCGATCACCCCATCTCTGGTGTTTCCGATTCATTGGGCAACGACGAAATGTGGGCGTTGCGCGGAGTTTCTTTTGAGGTCAAGCAAGGTGAAATTCTCGGGATCATTGGCAGAAACGGCGCAGGCAAGAGCACCCTCTTGAAAATCCTCGCCCGTGTGACTGCGCCGACCAAAGGAGAGGTGCGGATCAGAGGCAGAATTGTCAGCCTCCTGGAGGTGGGCACGGGCTTTCACGGGGAACTGACCGGACGTGAAAACGTTTTTCTCAACGGCGCGATTCTGGGGATGACCAAGGCCGAGATTCGCTCAAGGCTTGATGAGATAATTGATTTTTCCGGGGTGGAGAAATTCATTGATACTCCGGTTAAACGCTATTCCAGCGGGATGTATGTGCGCCTGGCTTTTGCCGTAGCTGCGCACTTGGAAGCGGAGA
>JBARMF010000343.1:0-4270 GCA_049802315.1 Candidatus Udaeobacter sp. | reverse complement strand
CACTTGGTCGCGCTTGCCGCTTGTGGCCGCGGCGAGTTGCTGCTCGACGAAGCCTGCCGGCACAGAAGCCGCGACGGAGACAACCAGCGTGTCGGCGCCAATTTCGGGAGCGATCTCCTGCAATACTTCCGCAACGGTTTGCGGTTTTATTGTCAGCAAAATGATGTCAGCGCCTTTGACCGCTTCGCGATTGTTAGTGGTCACCGCAATGCCGAGGTCCTTCGCGAGCGCGGCCGCTCTCTCCGCATGCTTTACAGTCGCGATGACGCGATCGGACACAAACAGTCCCTGCTTCAGATATGCCCGCAGAAGGATGCCACCCAATTTACCGGCACCGAGTACCGCCAGTTTTTTATCGGAAAGTTTCGGCGACATGGAAAAAGAGTAGCACATACGTCTCGCTTGTGATTCGAGGAACTCGCAAGCTCGCCACGGGACGAGTCCGTCCAATTGGCGGACCGGGAGGCTCGCGCTACTCTAAAATCGCACCTTCACGCCACCGTATGCGGCGCGGCCGAGCGCGGGGAAACCGAAGACTTCCGAGTAATGCTCGTTGGCCAGGTTGTCGATTCGCCCGAAGACCGAAAAGTGTGGCGTAACGTCATACTCCGCGGCGATGTTTACGAACGAATAATCCTCGATATCGAAGTTCGGAAGGCCAAAATTCAATTCCTCGCGCGCATTCACGAACTTTGCCTCGACTACAGTGCGCAGTTTCTTGAACCAAAGATACGAAGCAGAAACATAAAGTTCGTTGCGCGGCCGGCGTGGCAGACGCGCTCCTTCCGGCTGCGAAATATCGCTGTTGTCGGTCTTGTTGGCGTCCAGATAAGTGTAGCTCGCCATGAACACAAGATTGGGAATTGGTTGTGCACGTAATGCGGCTTCCAATCCCTGCGTTTCGGCTGCTCCGAGGTTGAGCGTTTGAAAGAGTCCGTTGAACCCAATCACGTTTGACAAATCGTTATGAAAGTACGTCAAATCGAGCGCAACGCGATTCTTCCAAAGCTCCTGCCTGACGCCGATGTCCCAGCCGAAATCTTTTTCGGGGTTTAAATTAGGGTTGTTACCGAAAATAATGTCCTGACTGCTTGGAGGACTGAACCCGGTCGCAACGCTCGAGTGCAGTGTTGTATTTGTCTTGGCGATCTTGTAGCTCCCAGCAACGCGATAAGTCCAGATGCCGCCGAACTCGTTGAAATCATCGAACCGGCCGCCGGCCACAAAGATTAAATTCTCGACTGGTGTCAGCGTTGCTTGCAAAAAGCCCGCGACCTCCTGCGTGTGGTCGCCAATAAAAGTTGGTTGCGGCCCGAATGCCTGCGAAATGAACGGGCGCTCCTGCCCGGCATTAACACGGCTGTAGAAAAATCCCGACGTGAGAGTGAGCCATGAGGTTGGACGCAAATTGTTTTGATAATCAATTTGCGTCCGTTCAAAGAGAGCGCGCGTCGGTCCGACAAAGCCATCCTCGTTTGGATCGTTTATTTGCCGCTCATGATCGTAATCGAAAATGAATTTGTGGTCCCACCAGTCGGTTGGCCTCCAATCAATGTGGGGACCGATCAACCAACGCTCCGTGAGAAAGTGATCAATGGGCTTGGGATCAAAGATCGTGTTTGGATTTCCAGTGTCACTTGCCGAGTAGGTAAACAGGCTGCCGATCCGCAATTGTGCGTCAGGCGACCAGCCGACGTCAGTGATCGCAGCTGTGTTACGATAGTTATTGTTTGGACGCGCGTTGTCGGTGTCCAAGCGGCTTGCGCCAACTGAGTAATCGAAATCGCCAACTTTGCCGTCGCTCTGGCCCCATTCGCGAAAAGAGTCGTACGATCCACCCTCGCCAGCCACCATGGCGCCCGGAGTTCCGGTGCCTTGTTTCGTGAAGATTTGAATCACTCCTGCGAGTGCGCGCGGTCCGTAGAGCGTGCTTTGCGGCCCCCGCACAACCTCGATCCTGTCGATATCGTCCGTCGTGATATCGGCGAAATTCATCGCGCCAGATAAACCCTGGTTAATCGGAATGCCGTCGAGCAGCACCTGCATGTCTTCACTGGGCAACCCGCGCATGAAAACGGAGGTCAACTGGCCGGCCGTCCCCGTCTGCACCACGGAAAGCCCAGGCACTTCGCGAAGCGCATTGCTCACGCGCTGGATTTGTTTTTGCTCGATATCTTCCGACGTAATTACGCTGACAGTGGCGGGCGATTGATCGAGCGGGATATCGAAACGCGTTGCGGAAACAACGACTGACTCCACCTCCGCTTCAGCCGGCGAAGGAGTCGGTGTCGCTTCCTGCGCAAAGCAAACGGTGTGCGCGAGCGCGAATAGCGGAGCGAACACGATTGGGTAGCGCGCCCGTCTCGGGTGCTGGCGAGCGCGTCCCGCGATCGCGGACTTTTCTTGCGCACTACCATCCCCTGAAATCCCTGCGTTAGGAAAAGATTGTTTCGGCGTGACGCCGAAACCAGCACGCGAGACGCGCGCGCTACCCCGAGCAAACCACACTGAACGATTTTGCATAACAAGTTACCTCCAACTCCGAGAGTCGGACTTGTTAGGCGTCGAATGTTTTCGAAGCGTCGCATCGTCCAGCTCTCATTCTTCTTTTTGCGCAGAAGTTTTTTCGCGAGGCTTTCAAGGAATGACGGCTTCCCAGCCGTCACATAACAAACCGACGGCTGCCCAAGCCGTCGCTCCTTGTGACCTCACGAATGAGGTGGACCGGACAAATATTCTGGCTCCTGGCCTATGATGCCTGTGCGGCATCGCACCTTCTTCCCGCCTTCACCCCCGAAATACGTTCGACGATTGGCCCAATGGGAAGTCGTATCCAGTTACAGCAGCGCAACTGCTCCCGATTTTCACGGGATTTCTTGCGCCGATCCACTTTTTCAAGCTCGCAAAGAACCGGGACGAGCACTAGCGGCTTGCGCTTGGAGCGTCAAGATTATTTGATCAACTGCAATTCCTGCTGTCATGTCGAGCGTTAGTCGAGACATCCCGCGGAATTACCTGTCAGTCGAGCCACGGGATTCCTCGACTTCGCTCGGAATGACGATAATGCGATGACTACAGCCAAGCCTACGTTCATCATCACCGGCGGCGCCGGGTTCATCGGATCGAATCTCACGCTGGCGTTGCAGGAAAAATTCCCGGACGCACACCTCACGGTGATTGATGATTTCCGGTCCGGTGATTTCAAGAATCTGGAAGGATACCGCGGGGATTTCGTCGCCGAAAATCTTGCGACATTGGATTGGCGAGAAAAGTTCGGCGATCCAGCGGCTGGCGGATTGGACGCCATTTTTCACCTCGCTTCGATCACCGACACAACTTTGCACGATCAATTCGTTCAGGTGCACGACAACGTGGAAAGTTTCCGCCGGCTTTTGAATTTTGCGCGCCCCACGAAAACACGAATCATCTACGCTTCCTCTGCGGCGACTTACGGTGCGGCGACTGAGGCAAGCGTGGAATCAAACGGAGCGGCACCGGCGAACGTTTATGCGTTTTCCAAGGTCATCATGGATAATATCGCTCAACGCGCGGCTGGCGAGTCGCCGGACTGGATCATCGTCGGGCTGCGTTATTTCAACGTTTACGGACCGTCCGAAGCGCACAAAGGTGTGCCGGCGAGCATGGTTTATCATCTGGCGCAACAGATGAAAGCCGGCAAGCGCCCGCGCATTTTTAAGCATGGCGAGCAGAAGCGTGATTTCGTCTACGTCAGAGATGTGGTGGAAGGCAGCATTCGCGCGCTCGACGCAAAAACGAGCGGAATTTACAATCTTGGGACAGGCCAGGCGCGCTCGTTTAACGAACTGATTGATGTTTTAAATAAATGTCTGGGCACAAATTTTCAGCCCGAATACTTCGATAATCCGCACGCGCATTATCAAAACTTCACGCAAGCCGATCTCACCAGCGCGCGCAAAGCCCTTAGCTACGAGCCGCGGTTTTCGCTCGAAGACGGCGTGCGCGATTACATGCAGTGGTTATATCCGGCCAAATAGTATAGCCGGTCATCCTGAGCAAAGCGGAGCGGAGTCGAAGAACCCGACGGCCTCACATTAAGGTAACTCAACGGGATTCCTCGACCGATGCGGCTAAATCCCGAAACGCTTTTTCTGACAATTGGAATTCGTGCCAGTCGCTGTCGATTTTTGCACCGAGCTGCTTGTAAAACTCAATGCCACGCTCATTCCACTTCGCGACCCACCACTTGATCATGCCACAACCGGTGAACGCTGCCTCTTTGGCGACAGCT
>JBARMF010000342.1:0-3403 GCA_049802315.1 Candidatus Udaeobacter sp. | reverse complement strand
GCGGAAAGAAAGCCGGCGAGCAGCGCCTGGTCGCGAAAGGATCAATCGGGATCGGCGGTCACATGAATGAGACCGACGAATCGCTCTTTGCCATGGATGAGCAGGCGTATCGCGCGGGTGTGGAACGTGAAGTGAACGAAGAGATCAAAATCGCCGCTCCGTTCGAAGATCGGATCGTCGCGCTTCTAAACGATGATACGACCGAGGTTGGTCGCGTGCATCTTGGCATCGTTCACGTGTTCAAACTGGACGAGCCGAAGGTGGAAAAGCGCGAAGCGATGATCACCGGCCTGACATTTCTTGCGAAGGACGAATTGTTCGGCCGCCGCGAAACCATGGAAACGTGGTCGCAGATTTGTCTCGATTCGCTCGACCGCCTTTTGCTTTAACCGCTTCCCTGTCGGAAGCGCGGCGCTGACTTCTTTTAACCACCAGCGCCGGGTGCAGGTGTAAATGCCGATGGAGCTTGCGGTGCAGACTCACCTGGAGAAGCCGGCGGAGCTTGCGGTGCTGGCGCAGCTGGAGGCGGAGGGGCAGCCCCGGGTTCCGGTCCAGGCCCGGGCTGCTGCTGCGGAATGAATGCGATCTCGTCAATCTGCCAACGGCCGACCGGATGCGAGATCGTGAGGTCCATATCCGCGTATTTCGCTGGATAGTATATCCGCGTATGGAAAGACCCGTGTGGCTCGAAGAATTGTGAATTGAATTCAATCTTGCCCTGAACGTCCATCGGCCGAACGGGAGCCCCGAGCTTCACAATCTCGTTCATGAACTCCTGTTGCGTCGACGCCGGAAAATTCATGCGCGCCTGAGGACTGAGCCGCGAATTGAAAAAGTTAATATCGTGCTGGACAGCAATTTTCTGAGCCGCTTCCCTGGCAAATGCTGTTCCTTCCCTGGCGGCATTCTCTTTATTAGAATTAAGGTACCACCAAGCGCCACCAAGCAACGCCAGCACAATGATCAGCAGAACAATGATCTGCCCGGATGATTTCCGTTTAGAACTTAATTTGAATTGTTTCATTTTTGTTAATAACCGAACCCCATGCTCTTGATTACTTCGCCGTTACGAATGAGCACAGAATGTTTTTGCTTTCCTGTATAAGAGCCAAAACGATTTCGTGCGTTCACAGTGAAATTAACGAGATAACCGGACACAGCTTCGCCGCCCTTGTTCGTATCGGATGGTTTGGGTTCTCCGCTCCACTCAATGCGTGCGCTGTCCGGATCGATCAATTGCGTGTTGAGCCACTGCATAATGATCTCCTTATAATAGGTCGGGTAAGGCCCGTAGCGCGCGGTATCTGCTGATGGCGTTTGGGCATTTAAGCTGACGACAAAAGTCATTCCGAGCGCGAGCGCGCAAATCAGCGACTCCGACACGAGTGCTTTCATGTAGTTTGTTTACCATCGTCAGCGGCGGCTAGTCCAGCCTAATGCGAGGGTGACTGTCAAGCTTTAGAGAGCAGAGGCGACTATCTCAGGCTGCAGTTCCAACCTGTACAAGGCTCATGCCGGATTGCGTCGCATAATAACGCTGCTTTCTTTGACAACTCGGCGCGACCGACGTCGTGCCTCGTGCCCGTGAAGAAAGTATTGCTTCCAATTACGATAGTCGCCGGGCTGGTGATCTCATCGATGTCAGTTTTATCTGACGAAACTCCCGCGCAAACTTCAATTCAAAGTGACACGTCAGACGCCAGTGCGGACAAAATCAGCGCTACCGGCAACGACTCCCCCGCTCTGCAACAGTCCACACCGCTTGATCCGGCTGCGGCGACACAGGCGTGGTTGGACAGTGTGCCGCAAGACAAGCGTGAAAAATCAGATGCCTACTTCGAGGGAGGCTACTGGCTGATTCTGTGGAATTATGTTGTTGCCGCCGCCATATCGATTCTGCTGCTGTCCTCGCGGATTTCAGTGCGGCTACGTGATTTCTCGGAAGGACTAACGAGATACAAAACGCTGCAAGTCGCCTGTTACAGCATTGCGTATTTGTTGCTCGCTTTTGTCTTGAGCTTTCCACTCAACGTTTACGAGCACTTTTTCCGCGAGCATCAATATGAGCTCGCGACACAGAATTTCCCGGCATGGTTCCAGGAGCAGTTGATCGGTCTTGGTATTACGCTCATCGGCGGCACGATTTTCTTCACCGTGCTGTACGCTGTGTTCCGGCGCGCACCGAAAACGTGGTGGATCTGGGGAACCGGCGTCGCTATCGCTTCCTCATTTTTTGTGCTCTTCATTGCGCCGGTATTCATTGAGCCGCTCTTCAACACGTATAAACCCCTTACAAAGCCTGAAATCAGCGAGCCCATTCTCGTCATGGCGCGGGCGAATCAAATCCCGGTCAAACAGGTGTTCGAGGTGGATGCCTCGCGTCAAACGACGCGTGTAAGTGCGAATGTCTCAGGAATTCTCGGTACGACACGCATTGCACTGAACGATAATCTGCTCAAGCAATGCACCATTCCCGAGATCCGCGAGGTGATGGCACACGAGATGGGCCATTACGTTCTAAATCACGGCGCGAAGTTGCTGACCTACCTCGGAATTTTCGTACTCATCGCGTTCGGGCTCACTCGAATTCTGTTTGATGCAGCCGTCAGGCGGTGGGGCGACAGATGGGGCGTGCGCGGTATTGCAGATCCAGCCGGTCTCCCGCTGCTGGCGTTGATTTTCTGCACATTGCTATTCCTCGCCACGCCGCTTCTCAACACCTTGGTGCGCGTGACAGAGCGCGAAGCGGACGCTTTTGGGATCAACACCGCGCGTGAGCCTGATGCGATGGCTGAAGTGGCGCTTAAACTTGGCGCCTATCGCAAGCTCGACCCGACGCCCCTCGAGGAATTCATTTTTTACGATCATCCCAGCGGGCGCGCACGAATTCGAATGGCGATGGATTGGAAGGCAGCAAATTTACCTGCGGGGGGAAGTCTGAAATCCGAATCTCCAAACCCGAAACAAACTGGGCAATAATTCCGTCAACCCATCTCGCGCGGATGCTGCGAAGGCGCGGCAGCAGTAGCAGCAGATTTGCCCTTTTGGATCAACATCAGGTTACGAATATAGATCAGCGAGTTAGGCAGATAGGCGAGGATGCCGACCGGGTCGCGTTTGAAAATGAAGTAGAGGCACATGATCACGCTTCCGAAGATGCTCCAGTACCAAAATGAAACCGGGATTACGCTTTCGCCCTGTCGCTCCGAGGCGATCCACTGCACAAGAAAACGCATCGAAAACGTGGCGTTCCCAATTAGACCGAGAATAACGAGGTAGCTCCAGTCCAGCCCAATGAACCGGTATTCTTTCCCGATCCAGGTGATTGCGATAAGTGCGAGTGTGTTCATAAGAGAGCCTTAATCAATCTGTCATTCCGAGCGAAGTCGAGGAATCTCGTAGC
>JBARMF010000341.1:0-2526 GCA_049802315.1 Candidatus Udaeobacter sp. | reverse complement strand
GGATCGCGATAGTGCCACTGACTACTACCCGAGAATATAATGGCTTCTCCGGGCTCAAGGTTGTATGAAGTGAATTCATAGTCCGGTGATTCTTTGATAGCACCCTGCCAATCATCTTCCTTGAAAGTGAGGCCTTCAGGCCAGGGAACGACCTGGCTAATATGAATCGGCCACGGCGCGCTCTGTTCAATGCAGAGGTCCAACGTCCATTTGGCCACCGGAGCATCCATGTGAACGCGACAGACACCGGCTTTCTTGTAAAGGCTCACGAAATTATAGCTTGCTTCGACAGGTTCCCCGGCGGCCTCGCTTACCAGGTCGATCGTCCTCTTCTGCAACTCTGTGAAAAAAAGATGATCGTGGACGACGAAACGCCCAAATCTTTTGAGTTCGTGCAATTCCAGCTCCGTAAGTTGAAACGTAGCAATTGTCTGCCTGATCGTGGCCATCGTCGCCTCATCGAACAATCCAGGTATTTTTTTGGTTCGAAAGTCAGCCCCGGTCCTAAGCCCGGATAGGGCTGCAACAAAAACCGGCAGCTTTTCCGGTTGCACTCGCCGGATCACGTCCTTAGCTCGCTGGTATTTTATGAGCCAGAAGGAGTCGTACCACGGATACGGCTGCTTTTCTTGACTGGAGCTTTTCATTTTTTATCTGGAGGTGAAACGCTACCTCCAAATTTGTGTCGCTTCAATCGTCCGCGTCGCCGCGCTGGCGTCCCTGGCATCGCGAGGCGCGCCCGCAGCCGCGTAAACGCGGAACTCCGAACCTGCTGCCGCTTCAACTCCGAAAGCTTTCGCGAGCAGGCGTGGCAACGATTCATGGATTTAACTCCGAAAGCCTTCGCGAGCGAGACGCTTCCCTGGCCGCCGTAGCCTCTCGACGCGCCGTAGCTTTACGCGAAGGCTGGTTGGCGAAGGAGGCAACATTTTAACGAATCTGATTGCTCTCCATCCGCCTTATCTGCCAGTCTCAAAGATTATGCGACTATTGGCTGAGATCGTGATATGGGGGGATCCGCCGATTTCCACCTTCATTTGGGGTTGTGCGCCAACGTAGCAAAGCCATAGAATGAAGCCGCGGACATGATACACGCTTACGAAATCCGAACGCGCAAAGATCATCGCGATGCTGGCCCGCTTCATAAGCCTCAATACTCATAAATAGCCTGATATCTTTCAAAAGGCATTGGGCTAAAGTCTTATATGCGGCTGTTAAAAGCAGTTGTAAAAAATCCTGTCTGATCACTTCACCCGACGTCTTAACGCACTTTCGGCCGGACGCAGGCCGGATGAGGGGCTTAACCTTCGCCGAGACACCGCTTAGCGCGATCCCAGATTCACCTGGAGCCCCGACACTTTAGTTAAAAACGAGAATCCAAAAATGAAAGAAAGAACAAAAATCTATTTCACAATTGTAGGACTGTTAGCGCTCACCGGAGTGTTTTACGCCGCCAATCCAGCTCCCTTTGCCTCTAATCAACCGCTCGCCTCCAATTACAATCCCACACTGGCTTTAAATTTTGCTTCTGGCGACCAGCCCGGCGGGTTTCAGCCTCTGCAGGTGGATGCTAACTTTTCCTGGGTCGGCGGCACCGTGGCAGGATGGAATAGTCCCGGTAACTGGAGCCCTTTGGGTCCGCCAGGCGTCGGAGATACCGCCCTCTTCGACGGCGCATTCATCAATCAGCCCAATCTCACCACAGGTGCTACTGTCGGCGCTCTGCACATGGCGACAGGTGTCATTCAAGACGTCACGCTCTCTGCCAACCCCGGTGCGGTCCTCAACATCAGTGCCCTCAGTCTTCTTGGTACCGGCATTCTAGTCGATAACACCAATGCTGTCACACTGACGATTACTGCCAGTCTAGGGGTCAACAATAGTCAGGCTTGGACAAACAACTCCGGTAACCTTTTCACCGTTAGCGCGGCGAATATATCTCTCGGTGGTAATGCCGTTACGGTGAACGGCACCGGCAACGCGCTTATCTCAGGCATAATCAGCGGTTTGGGCAGCGTTTCGGACCTTATTAAGGACGGCGGCGGCACGTTAACCCTTACCGCGACTAATACCTACAGCGGCGGAACAACCGCGATCGGGGGGACGCTGCTCGTGAACAACACATCTGGTTCCGGCACCGGCACGGGCGCGGTCACCGTTAGCGATAACGGCACGACACTTGGCGGAACCGGCATAATCAGCGGCCCGGTTACAGTCTTTGCAGGAGCAAACATTGCGCCTGGGAACGGCGGTAATAACACCGGTACTCTTCAGACAGGCGCGCTCACACTGTCGCCGACCGCCAATTTTCGAGTTGATATCAACGGCACCACCACTGGCACCTTTGACCAAATCCAGGTGAACACAGGAGGAGTTGCTATTTTGAATAGCGTTCTTGCGGTCACAGTCGGCACGACATTATCGGTCGGGCAGACATTTACCATTTTGATCAACAACTCCGCGGACCCCATTACCGGCACATTTGCGGGGATCCCCGAAGGGGGTACCGTGGCGGGCAGCAACGGT
>JBARMF010000340.1:0-2370 GCA_049802315.1 Candidatus Udaeobacter sp. | reverse complement strand
TGCCGGGCGGTTTCGGATCCTTACCCAGCTCGATGTTAGGCATCACCACGTTCCCCGCGTCGTCCACATAATCGCCGTAGAGACTCGAAGCGTGATTCACATCTTTTCCGATGATTCGATACTTGCCGGGCGACGTGTTCTTGCCTTCCCGGCCCGTCGACAATTGCGAAACACCGACCAGCTCGCCGCCCTTGTAAAAATAGGCGCGCTGTTCGCCGAGACTAATCTTAATGGACGGGCTTCCGTTGGCGTGATCGCCGTCCCAATACGAGACGGTGTCGCGGGGTGGACCACCACCCTGCTCGCCGCCATAAACGCCGCCGCCCACATACTGGGTGTTGCCCGAATAGCGCGGATCTTCGCCGCACCCTGTGACGAATAAAACGAGCCCAAATGAGAGAACTGCGTACAACAGATTGAGGAAGAAACGTTCCATAAATTCTCGAAGCGTTTTAATGCGCAACACGCGCAAAAAGTCAAGGGGACACCGCGACACGGTCGGGTGCCATTCCGAGCGAAGTCGAGGAATCTCTTGCCATTTCTGTTAGGAAAAAATTAAAGATGTCTCCACTTCGGTCGACATGACAGGGAGCATTACTTGCACCATTGATCCACCCAGTCATTTACCGTTTTGTACCATAACCGCGAGTTCTGCGGCTTAAGCACCCAATGGCCTTCATCGGGGAAATACAACATCTTGGACGGAATCCCCAATCGCTGCAGAGTCGTGAAGAGTTGAAATCCTTCGCTCACGTCGAGCCGATAATCATTCTGTCCGTGAACCACCAGCGTCGGCGTTTTGAATTTGTCGGCGAACAAGTGCGGTGAAAATTTGCGGTACATCTCGCGGTTCTTCCACGGCGGCCCTTTGAATTCCCATTCCGGAAACCAAAGTTCTTCAGTCGTGCCGTAGGCCGACTCCGTATTGAACATTCCGTCGTGCGACACGATGCATTTGAACCGGTTCGTGTGGCCGAGGATCCAATTAGCCATGTAACCGCCGTAGCTCGCGCCCAGCGCTGCCTCACGGTTTTTGTCGATGAACGGGTACGTCTTCTCCACGTAATCGAGTCCCTTCATAAGATCGACATACGGTTTGCCGCCCCAATCGCCGCTGATCGAATCCGTAAACTTCTGCCCGTAACCGGTCGAGCCGTGGAAATTGATCATCACCACCACGTAATTTCCGGTTGCCGCGAACAACTCCGCGTTCCAGCGATACGTCCACTCATTTCCCCACGCGCCTTGCGGGCCGCCGTGAATCAAAAACTTCAGCGGATATTTCTTGTTGGGATCAAATCCCGGCGGCTTAACCATGAAACCCTGAACGTGTTCCAGCATCAGATCGGCAGCTGAAACATCCGGCTCCAGTGATTTAGATTTCGAATCAGCACCTTTGAACCAAAACATTTCGAGCGGCTGCATGTCGATTTGCGACAACAGCACATCATTCATGTGAGTGACGGCAGTCCAAGACTGCTGAGAGCGCACGTCGTCACTAAAATCAGCTCTCCAAATCTCGTTCGGCTGTCTCGCAGAGGCCTTCGAAAACCACAGTCGTTGACCTTGGCAAACAAGATCGTCTACATGGCCACTGGTGCCTCGGACGTCCACTGTGTGTTGTTCCGAAGCTGGCGCTAGCCAAATAACGAATGTCTCACCCCAATGTTCAGCAGCCAATACGATGTGCCGAGAATCAGAAGTCCAAGCAAAACTGTCAACCGACACGTCAAAACCGCCAGGCGGATCCTTAGTTATGTCATCAATCTTGCCCGATTCTCGATCTTGTACGAACAGCCGCCATTTATCGGCTTCGAAGCCGGCGCGCTCTTGCGAACGCCAGGCGAGATATTTTCCGTCCGGCGAATAAAGCGGCGTCGTGTCGGCGCCGGGACTGGTGGAAATCTTCTTAGAGTAGCGCGAGCCTCTGGCTTGCGTGTCTGAAGGGGACAAGCCGGAGGCATGTCCTACATTAATCGGCGCGACGAAAATTTCGTCGTTCGTGCTCGTTGCTTCGACTTCGTCGATGTTGCTCGTGTAAGCGACTTCCTGGCCGTCGGGCGAAACCGCATACATATCCTGTCCGCCTAACGAGAACGGCGGTACGTCGTGATCGCCCGGCGTGAGATCCCGCGCTTGTAGCACAGGCATCTTGCCTGTGGGGCCACCGGACATCTTGTCTAGTGTCTGCGATTCGGCAGGCGAGACGCCCGCCGGCCCCACAGACGAGACGTCTGCGCTCCGTCCAGCGCGCGCATTCGCGTCGATCACAAACAAGTGGCTGCGTTTGAATTCGGTGAATGCGGTCCAATGCCGATAGAACAATCGCGAAAAGATTTTCGCTTTCACTTTGCTCTTCTTCAGTTCTTC
>JBARMF010000339.1:0-6492 GCA_049802315.1 Candidatus Udaeobacter sp. | reverse complement strand
GAATGAAACATCCACAATGGCGCACCATCGCGCTCAAGCAACACTGCATCTGCCCGGTGTCGCGCCAGCATCGGCGCAGCTTTCTCGCGCCAGGCGAATACGATCTTAGTGAGCGCGTCAGCGGTCATGCAATCCATTGCTGCCACGCTTACACTAATCGGTATGCGCGAAGGGCGACCTGTTCGCCCATCAATAATTGGACTGACGCGGTGGCGGCCAAGATCGCGCGCAGAAAAATAGATACCGGACGTTGCCATCGCTCGTTCGCGCAATCTGACCGCGCCTCCGATTCGCATTGGGTCGCAAGGATGGCGCAAATGGACAATTTGCGATGCTGGCCCAAAAACACGCAGATCGCCGCCAGCGTTAACGATACCGCTTTCAACGCCGTTTTCCTTCAATGCGTCGACAGCTCGATCGACTGCGAATCCCTTGGCAATTCCGCCGAGGTCAATAACCAACTGACGACAGAAGAAGACCCGGTGATTTTCGCGAAGGAAAATGTGACGCCACGTAGCAGCGTGATCGACCCCATAACCAAGGCTGGGAAGATAACACCAGTTAACGAGCGAGGGGGCGATGCTGATGTTAAATGCGCCGTCGCTCTGCTCCGCAAACTGTTGCGCTGCCTGGAGCACTTGCCACGTCCACGGGTCGACAACGACGCTTTTTGGAAACGCCTCACGGTTCATTCGCGAAACGTCGCTTTGTGGATCATGATAGCTCATCAGGCGGCACACCTTCGCTATAGTGGTGAACGCAGCATCGATTCCACGCTCCAGATGGGCAGCCTTCCTCCCAAGTGCTGCTACTTCCACAAAGGTGCCGAGCAATGGGCGGCAGCGTCGAATTTCAATGCTTGAGCGCGATCTCATAAATTGCCAGCAGGCGTTTCACTCCGTCAGTGATGTGCCGGCAACTCAAGGTTGCTCCGCTGATGTTTTTGATGTCGCTATCGAGTTTGAGCGTCGATTTGCTGGTCTTACCGACAAATTGGGCACGCCATTTTTGATCTCGAATCTGCCCACCGTAGGTCTCGCGATAGTCCATGATTTCAATCTGCTTGACCGATCCATCAGCGGTGAGTCCGGCCGCATAAGTGATGAATTCGTGTTTGCCGACAACTTCATCGACGATGAACCAACCACCGCCGCTTACGCGCCAGACCTGCTGGTCATCCCGCAAGACACGCACGCCGCTCGCTTGCTCAATCGCCTTTTTTTGGGCACTGGTTAGTTTGATTGGAGCAGCCGTAAAGGTTTTGCCGGGAAAGATTGCCTTCTGCGCTTGATCAATGCTGAGATAGTGAACCGCGAACGCCGACGGCGCGACCAGCGCGGAAATTGGCAATGCGACAAAAGTGAATTCCGATCTCATCGCGGGTTAGAAATTAAATCCAACTTTGAGCCGAAATAGCTGCCGCGTTTCTTCGGCGAATGTTTTTCCATCCGCCGGTTCTCCCACGCCTTTCCCGTAAACCTGGTAGTTCCAGGTGAGCGTGGCCCACCAGCGTTCCTGCGAATAATGAATGCTCGGACCGGCGTAGAAGACGCGATGCTCGAAGTTGTCGAAATCAAAAAGGGGATATTCCCAGCGGGTGTGAATTTCCACACCGGCAAACCAATTCGGCGCGAAGCGATACGCGACGCCGGTGGCGCCTTCGAATGCGAGTTCCCGCGGATATTGCTCAGCAGGCTGTTTACCCCAGGCCCATTCGACTCCAAGATCGAGAGCGCAGATAAGCCTGTCGTCTAAAAAATCCTTTTGTAAATCGATTTCCGGCTTCAAATAGCGGTCGTGCTGCCGCAGGCCGTCGACTTCATCGTTGATCAAATATCCGGCCTCTAATCGCAGCGCCACGCCTAGCGGATCTTTAAATGGACTGAGGACACGATATTTCGCGGAAGCTTCGACACCGCCAAAACGATAATTGTTCTTGTCGTCGAGCGCGTCGCGTTCTCCGTCCACGCCTTGATTGTAAAAGTAATGCTGCTCAAGCGCGAGGCTGGCCTGGAAGCGATCGGTGAAGCCATACTCGTATTCCGTCTCGAAATCCGTGGCGTAATATGTCCCTTCGCTCTTACCCTCGTGCAGAGTGATGAATTGATATAGCTCCGAACGGTTTGCAGGTAGCGTCTCGGAGCCGCGCACAAAACCGAAGAGTTGCTCATCTCCGCGCACGATAGAAACGCAACATAAAAACGTGGCCAAACCTGATAGGAGTTTCATCTGGCCATACATAACATGTCCGGCAAAAGGTCGCTGCCGGAGCGTTGCTAATTTTTAGCGATCAATTGCAGTTGCAATCAGGACCGTTCTTGGGTCGGAAGATTCTTCTCAGCGTAGTGCGTCAGATTCCAACAAAGATCGGAAAGACGGTTTAAATAGCGCAGGATCTCAGGATTTGCATCCTTGGCCGCGGCCACGGCGACGCAGCAAGATGATTCCAATATGCCCATACCACTCCGCTCGAAAAAAGCAGCGCCTGCATGGCGTAGAGAAAACAACTCTGCAAGCGCTTTAATCAAATCGAGTCCGGTCGCGGGTGTCGCATAGTGAATGAAACATCCACAATGGCGCACCATCGCGCTCAAGCAACAATGCGTCCGCACGATATTGCGCCAGCAAGGGCGCAGATTTCTCCTGTAGAACGAACGCAATTTTGGTCAAAGCGTCAGCTATCATGCAAGCAGACGCTGCTACGCTCACGCTGAATAACTTGCGCGAAGATCGACATGTGCGGCCGTCGAGCAGCGAGCTGACCACAGCCCTGCCACGTCTTTTCTGAGCGAAATAAATTCCGGAGGTCGCCAGGGCTCGCTCACGCAACTTGATCGCGCCTGCCGGCCGCATTGGCTCGGCCGGATGGCGCAAGTGGACCAGTTCCGATTTCAATCCAAAAACGCGCAGGTCGCCGCCGGCATTCACAACTCCCGATGGAACTCCCGCGCGTTTCAAAGCTTCGACCGCGCGATCGACCGCAAAACCCTTGGCAATGCCACCAAGATCGACAATCACGCGCTGTCGAAATCGAACCGTGCAATTTTTTTCGAGAATAATGTCGCGCCAGTTCCCTTCGCTTACATTCCGGTATCGTCGCGGAAGATAGTTCCATTGCATCAATTTCCGCGCGACCGTGATGTCGAAAAGGCCGTCAGTTTCTTGCGACAATTTTCCTGCTGCCCGCAAGACCCGCCATGTCCAGGGGGCGACTTTCACTTTGCGCCGAAATGCTTCACGATTGATCCGCGAAATATCGCTGGCCGACTGGTGAAAACTCATTTGTCGGTCCACCCTGGCGACGGCATTGAACGCGAGATCGATAGCGCCGTGCAATTTTGCTTCGTTATCGCCTCGAGCGGTGATCTCAACAAATGTGCCGAGGGAGGGACGGGCCCGTCGCACTCTATTTGAGGCAGACCTCATAAGTCGCGAGAACGCGTCGCACGCCCTCGGTGACGTGCCGGCAGGAAAGCGTTGCGCCACCGATATTGTTAATGCCGTCGTTGAGAGCGAACCGCGAGCGCGGTCCTTTGCCGACGAATTGCTTTCGCCAATCAGGATTGCGAATTTCACCGCCATAACTTTCCCGGTAATTCAGAATTTCAATTTGCTTAACCTTTCCGTCCGGCGAAAGCGCGACGGCATAATCAATGACCAGATGTTTGCCGATGACGTAATCGACAATGAAGAAGCCCTGTAACTTCCCACTTTGCGTCGCACGCCAAATTTCCTGGGCGCGAAGCAACTCCTTTTGGCCGCTGGCCGCTTCGATCGCCTGAATTTGCGCTGGTGTGAATTTCACGTGTGCCGCGGTGAAGTGATCGCAATCGGGGAAGCACAGTTTTTGCGCGGCCGGAACCGTCAGGTATTGCACCGCGTAGCAAGGCAGCGGCACCGTGACGCTGATCGCGGCGGGTAAAATCCAGCGCGGAAGTTGGTCCATATCGGAAGGGATTCGAACGCGATTCTAGAAAAAGAAACCGACCGCGCCCAGCAGATGGTCCGCGCGGGGCGAGTCCGGCGCATTGTCGAGCGCGAATTGGTAGTCGATTTTCAAGACAACTTGTGGCGTGGGGAAAACAGCAAGGCCGAAGGTGTGAAATTGTCGCTGGCCCTGACCGGTTGGCAAGTTCTCATCGGTTCCGGCAAATCCGCCTGTCTGTAGATTTTCGTAAGTGTAGCGATAGAACGGCACCAGTTCCCAACCATTGCGCACGCGGTCGGCCAGATCGATGTGATATGCCGCTTCGAGCGAAAAACCCCAGAGATTTTTACCCACGTTATTTTCCGGATCACCATCGTTGTTCGCACGGAGATTGCTGGGCGTGCCGATGATCGCATCAACCACTTCACCACGAAACTCGAAACCGGTTCGCGGCACACGGTAACGCACCTCGGTATCGAGCATCGTCACGCTGTCATGGCCTAACGAATTCCCGTCACTGCCATACGCACCGCGCGGCGTGACGTTCGGGGTAAAGAAAACGCTCGAACTTCCACTTAAGCCGGGGACAAACGGCGGCGTGTAACTCAGACGCAGCGCAAAGCCAGGCGCATTCTTGGTTTGATTGAAGTCGCCTATCGGCGTGCGAGCGAGACCGAGCGCTTCAGTTCCGGTGATTCCGGCATCGTAAGGCGAGCCATCATCAGGGACGCCCCCGTTTTGACCGATATCTTCCAATCCTGTGTTGATCTGGAACTGATAGTTGAAATTATCGACGATTTTTCCGTAGATACTGGTGCTGCCTTCGAACCACGTTGTAGGGATCAATCCATTGTCTAACTCCGGCCGTTGCACGCTATAGAACTGGGTCGGCTCGTGAAAAAGGTTGATGAAGCCAAAAGGCACGACATCGACACCGGGCGCGCGCCAGTTGAAGTGATCGTTGAATTTGAAATCGACGTAAGCCTGTTCAACATCGACTGAGCCGGTCAGTTTATCGTCGGCATCTTCCGCTATCCCGCCATGTTCGAATTCCAGCTCTGCGTTAAAAATGATCCAGTCGGTTACCTGCAAAGTCGGCAGTAACACAATGCGTCCGGCATCAAATCCGTCCCTCCATCCGCCCGGCGCCTCGTTGCCGCCGAATTTCAATTCGCCATACGCGCCGATGCTCAAAACAGCGTGACTGCGATAGCCAAGCCCAAAAAGGGGCTGGCTTGATGAGGAAGTGATCACTTCGCCGGCCGCGACCGCGCTGGTCTCGGCCGAAATCAGCGTCGCCTTTTCGGACGATCTTTTTGGGCTGGAAGCCGCCGCCGTTTTTTCGCTTCGGACGTCGCCATTTTCATAACGCTCAAGGCGCTTTTCCAGCGAAGCGACTTTTGCTTCAAGCGCTTTCATTTCTTTGAGCAATTCAGCGTTAGCGGCCATTTGTTGATCGGAGGATTCAGCAAAGGACAAATTGACGACTACCAGGATGGCGCAACAAACGGTGAGCAATAGCTTCATTGCTCGAACCTTAACGGAACAAAACAAAGCCCGCTGCCGGAGCGTTGCTAATTTTTAGCGATCAATTGCAGCTGCAATCAGGAGCGTTTTGCGTGGCGACATTCTTTGCCGCGTGGCGCGCGGGAATCCAACAAAGATCGGAACACGGTTCAAATAGAAGGGCCGGATTTGTATCCATGGCCGCAGCCACGCGACATTCGGCTCGGCTGCACATCGTGCGGGCGAGATCGAGAGCGGCGACTGGCGGGTTCGGTGGCCAAACCGAATTACTTTGGCGATGGCGAGGTGTCTCGCGCAGCCGGTGGAGTCGTTTTCGGCGCACCGAACAGCGAAGGAAGTGCAGGAGCCGGTTTCGCGTCCAGAAGTTCTATGTCCAAAATCAGAGTCGCATTGGGGCCAATCTCGCCCATGGAGTGTTCGCCATATGCAAGATTCGATGGAACGAACAGCTGATATTTTGATCCGACTTTCATCAACTGAAGCGCTTCCGTCCATCCTTTCATATTGCCGAAGGATGGATGGGTGGTTGGTCGCCCGGCCTGGTATGCGTCGAACTCAGTGCCGTCAATCGAGCTGACGTGATAATTCACCGTGACCCTATCAGTGGGTTTGACTTGCGGTCCTGTTCCCTCTTTCTCAATTTTATATTGCAAGCCGCTAGCCGTTGTTTTTACACCCGGTTTGCTTTTGTTTTCCTCGAGGAACTTTGCGCCGTCTGTTTTGTTTTTCTCTCCCAATTCCTTCTGTCTTTGTGCCATGTCTTTTTGAAGTTGCGCCGTGACATCCTTGACTTGGTCGTCGCTCAGTGTGATGGCATCTTTTAGGCCGGCAGCGACCTTGTCAGGGTTAAGGTCGCCCTTCTTTTCCCTCAAACTCGATCCGAGCTGCATGCCAATGTTGTAGCTGTACTTGTCCTTCCAGTCTTTCAGTTGTGATGAGTTCTCTTGGCCGAATAGTGGCAACGCAAGTAAAAATCCGCCGACAACAAGAATAAAATGCCTCATAATGTGTTATTTCCGAGCCGCTCGAACTTAGCT
>JBARMF010000338.1:0-1675 GCA_049802315.1 Candidatus Udaeobacter sp. | reverse complement strand
TCGAGCCGTTTCATCCGTTTGTCTGGGCCGACTCAGACGTTGTCGATCTTGGCATCGAGACGGAAAAACTCCGGGGCGATCTGAAGTACGGCTGGCTCGTCACCGTCGATAGCTGGAAGGAATTGATTGCGCTTCGCAACGGACTCAAGAACGCCGGTCGCGATTTCTTCGCATTTACCGACCCGATTCAGCACTATCTCACCGCGACTGGCCGCACCCTGTTCAAGGATTTGTCCTTCGAGGAGCTCAAACGCATGCAACTCGAAGTGCTCGCTGTAGCCGGGGGCGTCGACCCGGGCAACGATGATCACATCATGAGCATCACTCTCTCGGACAACACCGGCTGGGAAGAATTGATCGTTGTAGATCCGAACAACACAGAAGAATCCGAGCGAAACGCGATCAGACGACTCACCGCGCTTATCAAGAAACGCGATCCGGATGTACTCGAAGGTCACGATTTATTCCGCGGGCATCTGCCGCTGATTGTCGCCCGTGCGAAGAAGCTGAAGACCAAACTCGATTGGGGTCGCAGTGGTGGATTCCTTCGCTCGCGCCCCTCACGGCTGCAAATCGCGGAGAAGACCATCGATTATCCGAAGTTCACCATCGATGGTCGCCATTTTGTCGACACATTTTTGCTGGCGCAATTTTACGACATCGGCATGCGCTCTCTCGCAGGATTCGAACGCACAGACGTCGCCCGGCATTTCGATCTCTGCGATGACGAGCAGGTTTCAGGACTTACCGGAAAGGAATTGGAACGTGCGTACCTGAACGAATCGGAAATGTTCCAGCGCCGCGCATTATGCGGTGTTCGTGAAACGCGCGCTTTATCGGATCTGCTGAGCGCGAGCTACTTCATTCAGGCGCAAATTTTTCCTTACAATTACCAGGACGTGATCGTGCGCGGCAACGCCACGCGAATCAACGCGCTCTTCCTGCGCGAATATTTTCGGCAACGCCATTCCATTCCCGAACTGCCGATGCCGCGCGCATTCGAAGGCGGTTACACCGACATCTTCTTCACCGGTGTGGCGCGCAATGTCTGGCATTGCGACGTCGCGTCCCTTTATCCGTCCATCATGTTGCAGTTCGACTGCTTCCCAGCGACCGATGAGCTGCAAATCTTTCGGCATTTACTCACGGATTTGCGCAACTTCCGGCTCGAAGCCAAATCAAAAATGCGGGCGGAACGAGATCCGGCGAGACAACATCATCTCCAAGCGCTGCAAAACACATTCAAAATCCTCCTCAACAGCTTCTACGGTTACCTCGGATTCGCGCAGGGACATTTCGCCGACTTCGACGCCGCCGCTCGTGTAACGCAGATCGGGCGCGATCTACTGAAGAAGATGATCGATTGGCTTGACGCGCGTGGCGCGAAGGTGATTGAGGTCGATACCGACGGAATTTATTTCGTGCCGCCTGCTGTAGCCGGCGGCGATGACGCCGGCAACGGAGGACGTGGCCGCGCAAAAGACCAGCCGGGGTCGACACCCCCGGCTACAATGATCGAGCGCTTGCAAAAAGATTTGGCGAAAGAATTGCCGGCCGGCATCGACGTCGAGATCGACGAACAGTTCGACGCGATGCTGAGTTATAAAGCGAAAAATTACGCGCTTCTAACGAAAGACGGCGACGTCATTATCAAAGGCGGCGCGCTGAAGTCCCG
>JBARMF010000337.1:0-1942 GCA_049802315.1 Candidatus Udaeobacter sp. | reverse complement strand
ATCACGCCGACGAAAACGGCGAGCCACGCTGCATTGGTTGCCGGTGATCGCGGCGCCAAAACCAGCAATAACAGCGAGGCGATCGGACAGACCGACGCCGATACCGCCCATGCGATTCCGCGGCCGCGCAAGGATAATGTGAAGATGTTCGGCGTGCGATCGGCGCGTGCATCACGAAAGAAAACCGGGAACAGTCCCCATTGGCTGGCGAGCTCGACCAGAAAGAATGAATGCGTGACCGCGATAAACCCTGAGACACAAAAAGAAATCGGCAGATGCCAAAGCAAGCGCGGATCCAACGGATTTTGCACTTGAAGCAGCGCGCCGATAAAGACAGGTATGCACAAGAACCAGGCGAGGCCACAAATCGCCGCTGCAAACCAGGGCAAATGAATCAAGCGCCGGCGCGACTGCGTGAGCGATTCATTGGTACGGACGCCGCGTTGTCCCGAAAGAGTTCGGGAGTCTGCGCGACGCGCCGACCCTGCCTCAGAAAGCCGACGAAATAGATCCCGAAACGAAAAGATTCGTTTCAGCCACAGATAGACCCCGATCGGATAAACAACGGCGTTGTAAACTACGACGGTAGCGAAGAAACGTTGTCGTAACGCCGGTGTGAACATCGGCTCAATAACGGTCGCGTTGTACCAAATGTTAAACGCGCTCCCGAGAATTTGCGGGACCAGCGGCGCCAGAGCGGTGAGCAAGAGGCCGTAACGGACGCGACGCGTGCCTCGTTCAACTTCGGTGGTCACAAGATTGATATGATTTGCTCTTCATTCACTTTCTCGCGCGAAATCCCAAATCCCAAGTTCCAAATCCCAGGCAAGTCTCAATCGTCAAATTTCGAAAAACAGCAAAAGCGCTTCGGGGAAGCATCCCACTCCAAAAGTCCCGCGATGGCGGGACAAAGCAAAATGGCGTTTCAGTTGCAGTTCGCACGCAGTGCGGTCTCGCGAAAGCCTTAGGGGTTGGGAGTGCGATGCGTCCTCGCATCGCTTTCATGGCTCAACATCACCGCTGGCAGGTGAAAGAACTATGTTGCGAACATCAGTGTCATCCGTGTAATCCGTGGTCGCGCTTCCTGGGATTTGGCTTTTGGCTTTTGGGATTTACTGCCGCAGGCAGTGTCCATGGCTTAAAATAATCCAGCAGAATTAAGCGGCTGCGATTCTCCTGCGCACACTCGCGTTCCACAAAAGGAAAATCGGTCAGTGATCCGAATTGAAATCCTGCGCTCAACGGCCGGAAAAAATCGTCCTGATGACTCGGCAGAATGTATCGCGGATGGAGGCGCTCGAGGGCGGCATGCAATCGTGCGCGCGAATCGGGCAATGCCATCCCGAGGATCGCGAGATCAACGTGTTCGTTAGGCGGCAACTGCGCCGGTGTTCCGCCGGAGTCGAGGTAAATGCGCTGGCCGTTCACTTCGATCAAAAACGCAAGCGGTTCCCCGCAGATCCAGTCGGCAGCACGTTGCGGCGGTCCAGCCTTCGCAGCTGCTTCGGCCAACCGGTCTGGCTGCGAGGGCGGCCGGTCGAATGGCACTTTTCCGAGTAATCGATCGTGTGTCGCGGACAACACGCGAATTTTCCATGGACCGATTCGGCGCACGTCGCCGGGCCTTACTGCGTCAGCGGATGAAGCACCGGCGCGCCTGGCAAGGTCGACGCTGGATGCCGATGCTATCAGACGCGCCCGCGTCTTTGCCATTACAACGGGAACATCGAGCAGGTGATCGAAATGTCCGTGCGTTACCAGAACCGCGTCTGCTTTTGGCGCGAGATGATTCAATCCATCGTTGATCCGGGACGCGTTTGGCTGAATGCGCGAATTAAGTGCGACGCTCAAAAGGTCCACGCGCGAGAAGTAAGGATCAATCAGGAGGGCGTGCCCCTTGAATTCGAATTGGTAACCGTTGGTGCCGAGATAAGTCACGCGC
>JBARMF010000336.1:0-2199 GCA_049802315.1 Candidatus Udaeobacter sp. | reverse complement strand
ATGTTGATTTGTCTCGCGAAGCTATCGCACACGTTTTGTTTCCGGCCGGCGGCTTTGCAGGCGCGACGGCGGACGATCAAGCATTGGTTATCCGCTTATCCATCGCGCCGGGCCCATCCATTTTGTTCATGTCAGACAACGGCGCACAAACCGAGCGCGCGTTGTTGAAGAATGGATCGGACCTGCAGAGCGAGATCCTCGTGAAGGGCCAACATTACTCTGGAATTTCCGGTTCGGCCCCATTTCTCGATGCCGTTCGGCCGCGCTTGATCATCGCGACCTCAAGGGAATTTCCGAAGCACGAACGAATCAGTGAAGAGTGGACTGAGCAACTTCGCGTTCGTGGGATCAAACTGTTTCGGCAGGATGAAACCGGTGCAGTGGAATTGAACTTCTCAGGCGACGAATGGAGCGCGCGAGCTTACCTGACCGGCGAAGTCTTTCGAAGCGTCAGTCGATGAATCGGCAAGCTCTGTTCGCGAAATTTTCTCTCGAACTTGGTCACCGGAAGAACTGCGTCATCAGCTGACCGCGGTACAACTTGAAATTGAAAGTGGGCCCGGCTAATGCGTTCGACTTGCTGAAAATAATCGAACTGATCGGTCGCAACGCGCAGGACACCTTGCTGCTCCAGCGCAACGGCGATTGCGTCCAAAAAGTCGCTCGTGAAAATGCGTCGCAATTGATGCCGCCGCTTCGGCCATGGGTCGGGAAACAAAAGGTAAAAAGCTTCCACCGAAGATTTAGGCAGCAGATGGCGCACCGCGAATAAACTGTCGGCGCACAGGACCCGAACGTTTTCGATCTTCTCCGCCTTGTGGCGAACTTTTTCTACGCGCTTCGTCAACCGCTCGATGCCGAGGAAATTTGTTTTCGGGAATTGTTGCGCCATTTCGCAGAGAAAAGATCCATCGCCGCATCCAAGGTCGACATGAAGTGGCGCGCTACGCCCAAAAAGTTTCGCAACATCCAGACGCACGACGGGCAACTCCGCAACCAGGTGGTTCACGCAGTAAAATTGTCGGCGCTTCCAAGCGTGCTTCAACTCGCAAGACTTTCAGAGTTATCGCGCGCGATAGCGCGCTTTGGAGTGCGGCGGGCTGACGCCGCTTTTTCAGTGCCACGCAACCGCTATCCCGCAGCATAACTCTCTGGCAGCTTCATCGGGATGTCTCGACTTCGCTCGACATGACGCCGTAAGTATAAGATGAGTTGATACTATGAAACCGATGTTGCTAGCTACGCTATTGCTTTCAGTTGCAGTTGTTGCAGCGGAGCAAAATTCGTCGCCGTCGCAAACGCGCACCGCGGTTTTTGCCGGTGGATGTTTTTGGTGCATACAACCTGCATTCGACAAAGCTGCGGGCGTGATAAAAACGATAGTGGGTTATGCCGGTGGAACCGAACCGAACCCGACATACAAGCTCGTTACCTCGGAGAAGACAAAGTATCGCGAATCAATCGAAGTCACCTACGACCCGGCGAAGATTTCCTACGAGCAGCTTCTCGACATCTATTGGCGGCAAATCGATCCCACCCAATCCGACGGCCAGTTCACCGATATCGGACCGAGTTATCGCGCTGCGATCTTTTATGGCAACCCCGAGGAAAAGAAAATTGCCGAGGCTTCAAAAGACAAACTCGCGCGCTCTGGAAAATTCAAAAAGCCGATTGTGACGGAAGTTCTGCCGGCGATGAAGTTTTGGCCGGCGGAAGATTATCACCAGAAATATTACCGGGAGAACCCCGAGCATTTCGAAGCTTTCGAAGAAGGCTCGGGGCGCGTGTCATTCAAAAAAGACAAGTGGGGCGGCAAACAATAGACGAGATTTGGTTGTTTCGTCATACCGTGACGCTGTCATGTTGAGCGAAGCGAAACATCTCTGGATATTTCCGTTTATGACTCGCTCCAGATTTGCTCCGAGATTCTTTCCTTCGCTCAGAATGACATCACAAGATGGTTTTAGATATTTCACAGCATGATTGGAACACTGGATCCCAAAATTCCGCCGGGACCGCTGGATCAAAAATGGCGCAATCATCAAGACCATTCGCGATTGGTTAGCCCGAATAACCGGCGAAAACTTGAGATCATAGTCATCGGCAGCGGCCTCGCCGGCGGATCGGCCGCGGCCACTCTCGGAGAACTGGGATACCGGGTGAAATGTTTTTGTTTTCAGGATTCGCCAAGGCGCGCGC
>JBARMF010000335.1:0-36457 GCA_049802315.1 Candidatus Udaeobacter sp. | reverse complement strand
ATGCTTGGATCTCGCAGCGGCCGGCCGGATTGGTAAAGAGCAATATTGCTCTCCAGTTCGGCGGCCAAAGCAGGGTTGCCCTGGTTAGCTGCTAATTCGGCGCCGCGCTGCGCGGTTTCAACGGCGTCGGCAAAGCGTCCACTCTCTGCGTACGCGGCAGCAAGCACTTTGTAAATCATTGGGATCTTACCGCCAGAGATACGAAGCGCCTTCTCGCCAAGTTCGACCGCGTGTCTTCCATCGCGGATGGAGTCTTCGGGGCAGGCTGAGAACACCCAAGCTAGATTACTCGCGGCGTTTCCGTTTTCCGGTTGGATTGCCAGCGCCTCCTGCCACTGGCTAATGGCTTCTCTCAACTTGCCCTGTTGAATGAGCGCTGTTCCCAGTGTGTTACGTGCCTCCACGTTGTCAGGTTCTATCTCCAAAAACTTCCGATAATGAACCATCGCCTCTGCCACCTGGCCTTTTTGAAGCAGGGCCTTCGCGAGATTATCATGAGCTGGCGCATTTTCAGGTCGCACATCTATGGCCGCTTGTAAGTTGGAAATGGCGTCGTCCAGTTGTCCTTTCTCCAGAAAAATGATGCCCAGGTTATTCATTGCAACATCGTTGTTCCTCGTAACAGCAAGCGCATGGGTAAACAGCGTTTCGCTGTCGCGCCAGTAAGATGCTTGCAGCCAGCAGCGCCAACTTAAAGCAGTAACAACGATTAGAGTAGCAAGGCCGAGGGCCATCCGTTGAAAGGGCCATGTGCGAGTGAAATCTGTTACCGCCCAGGTAACCGCAATGTAAAGGCCGATCTGCGGCAAATATGTGTAGCGATCCGCATGTCCCTGCCATCCTACTTGGACCAGTCCAATCACTGGCACAAGCATGCCAAGGTACCACAGCCAACCGGTGACGAAATAGGGCGCCTTGCTTCTAAAGACGAAAGCTGCCGCCGTGATTCCAACAAGAACGATAAAGGCTAGACTGATTTCCAATACCGGCAGTCTGTTTTCCGGATGCGGGTAAAACACAGCGAGCCCTGCCGGCCAGAACATTTGCCGGATGTAAATAACATAAGCGACCAAGGCGTTACTTATTCGTTCTGATACTGGCAACTGCTCGGTCCAACCGATTGCTCCTCGTTGAGCCAGAAATGTGATGACGCTTGAAACGGCAGATAGCGCAATCAGGGGGGTCTTTTCCAGAACGAGTTGTAAGGACTGGCTTCCAGTATTTGATCTCTTGAGTTTAAGTCTTCCCAGCGGCCAATAATCGAGGAGGAAAAGAACGAACGGCAGCGTAATCAGCATAGGCTTGGACATCAGCCCGAGGGCGACGGCAAGTGCCACGGTTAAATACCGGCCAATCGATGGTGCGCGTGTATAATGTAAGTATGCGAGCAGGCTGAGCATAAAGAAAAATGCGCTCAGTACATCCTTACGTTCCGCAATCCACGCGACCGACTCCACATGCAACGGATGCACGGCGAAAACCGCAGACACAAACGCGCTTCGCCACAACGCGCCTGTCATGCGCTCCAGCGCCACAAACAGGAGGACGACGGCGAGAGAGTGCAGGAGGACATTGGTGAAGTGATGCCAGCCTGCGTTTAACCCATGCAGCTGGCAATCGAGCATATGTGTGATGGTCGTCAGCGGATGCCAGTTTTCGGAATGGGTATGAGAAAACGCCCAGGCGACGTTGGCGATGCTGATCCCGCTAGTGATCCTGGTGTTTTGATAGACGTAGCGCGGATCGTCGTAGTTAACAAAATCGAACCGGAGTGTTTGCCCAAAGACGATCCACGTTAGAGCGAAGAGACAGACGCAAATGCAGGTGGTCACCCACGGTGGATTGCGCCCGTGGAGATCCGCTGGTTGGCTGATTCTGTGCATCTGCGCCTAAAATTTTGGAAGCATGAAACAGTTTACGTTTCGTTTATAAATCAGGATCTGGTTCTTCAAAGTCTCCACTGATTTCGGAACATTGCCGAAGAAGGAATCTTAGCGTCGTAATCAATCTTTGTGGGTCTACTATTGCGGCGCCAGAAGTTTGTAAGTCGCGATGCCTTGCAATATGAGCTGGACGGCATAAGCGTAATCGCCCTCGTCCCGTTGGCGCGGAATTCCCAAGAAAGGGAATCGTGATTGCAACGACGAGAGTAAAAATGATGCAAACTGCACCAGCTTTCCGTTGATGTCGGTCTTACGCAGTACGAAGAGTCCTATATGAGAAACGGAGCGTTGCAACCGCAAGGGGCGGCCGAAATATCGGGTGAACCGCTTTGGGGTGTAAGCGCTTGCGGTTAGCGTATGCACGAAGTCGCGAGGCGCATTTTTACCGCGCGCGGTCGCACGCTGATTTTCGCTGTGGTCCTGGCGGCCGTGACGCTCCTAGCATACCGGCCTGCCTGGCATGGGGGATTTTTGTGGGACGACGACGCCTATATCATCAATAACGAATTGTTGACCGCTCCCAATGGTTGGCAGCGCATTTGGTTTTCCCTGGATTCTCCGTCGCAGTATTTCCCGCTCACTTACAGCACGTTTCGCATCGAACACGCATTGTGGGGACTCAACACAACTGGCTATCACTGGGTCAACCTTCTGCTTCATGTCGCCAATGCCCTTTTGCTATGGGCGGTGCTGGCGCGGTTGAGAATACCCGGCGCGTGGTTAGCTGCGGCAATTTTTGCGCTACATCCGGTGCAGGTCGAGTCAGTCGCATGGATCACCGAACGCAAGAATGTACTGATGGGCTTTTTCTTTTTGCTGACGCTGCTTGGATGGATTGCGTTTGTTGACGGGCGAACCCGACGCCCGTGGATCTTCTATAGCCTGGCGCTGATTTTGTATGTGCTGGCGCTCTCAGCGAAAGCAACCGCATGCACCCTGCCGGCTGCGTTGTTCTTGATTCTTTGGTTGCAAAAAAAGCCGATAACGATGCGCCGTCTGATGCAAATTGTTCCCTTTGTCGCGCTCGGCATCGGCATGGGGTTACTCGCAGTTTGGTGGGAACACTATCATCAGGGAACGAGTCGCGACGTATTTACCTTCCTCAGCCCGATCGAACGAATCCTCGTGGCGAGCCGAGCTGTTTGGTTTTACCTGAGCAAAATTCTTTGGCCTTCCAATCTGATTTTTATTTACCCGAGATGGAATATTTCACCGTCGGATTTGCTCAACTATATCTGGTTGCTTGCGGGCATCGCAGCGTGCTCGGCCATCTACTTCCTCAGGCGATACGTTGGGCGAAGTGTTGAAGTCGCGGCCGCATTTTTCGTCGCCACACTCAGCCCGGTGCTTGGGTTCATCATGCTGTTCACGTTTCTCTACACCTTCGTGGCAGATCATTATCAATATCTGGCCTGCATCGGACCAATAGCCCTTGCGAGCGCGGGAATAGTGAGTTTGTCCGATAAATTTGCGCAGTATCGCGCCGTCATTCTAAGCGCTGCGTTGTTAGTCGTTGCAAGCCTGGCGACGTTAACGTGGCGGCAAGCCGCGACGTACACCGATATTGAAACGCTTTGGCGCACCACCCTCGCAAGAAATCCCGAATGCTGGATGGCCCACACGAATCTCGGTCTTGTTCTTCTCCAGAAAGGCAAGATCGACGACGGCATTGCTCAATATCGGTCGGCCTTGCAGATGCAGCCCGACTCGTGGGATGCCGAGTACAATCTTGGCACGGCGCTTTTGGGAAAAGGTCAGGTGGACGAGGCGATACTTCACTGTGAAAGGGCGGTGCGCATGCGACCAACGGATCCGGATGCTCAGGTTGCTTTGGGTAACGCACTTTTTCAAAAGGGGCGGGTTGACGAAGCGATCGCTCATTATCGAGCGGCAATAACAGTACATCCCGATCACTTTCTCGCTCGTTACACTCTTGGTCATGCCTTGCTGGACAAAGGCGACCTCGACGGTGCCATAGAAGTTTGCCGCAGTGCACTCTTGCTCCGACCTTCGGATGTGGATTGTCAGACGACGCTCGCGATCGCTCTCGAAGAAAAAGGCAACCCTGTTGAAGCAATCCAGCATTACCAAAAAGCGCTGGAGCTTGCACCGCGCTCCATCCCCACGCTTACCAATCTAGCGTGGCTGCTGGCCACATCCCCCGATGCGTCACTGCGAAATGGCCCGAAAGCTATTGAGCTTGCGAAACAAGCCGATCGACTGGTCGGAGGCACGAACACTCTTGTGTTGCGTACGCTCGCAGCCGCGTATGCGGAAAACGGCGAATTCGCGAACGCGATTAGAACTGCCCGCTCTGCAATGCAACTCGCGCGGATGCACGGCGAGGAAGCTGTGATGACGGATCTCGATCAACAGATTGCGTTGTATCAACTCGGAATGTCGTACCGCGAAACGGTGAAATAGTGCCAGGGTGCGGGGAATTATTACAAAATTACGTCGGCCGAACGAGTAACGATTGAGCGAGTCAGCGATTTAAGGTTTAGGGCGGCGAGGTCAACGCTGTCACAACTCGTCATGGAGGATTCTGAAAATGGCTGTGCTCTCGACCACACCTTGCAGCGCATCTGTTCCGGGGCCGCTACCAAACGCAACGACATCTTCAACTGTGACCAGCGCCGATTTTGTGTAAATCGTCGCCGGTTCGGGCTGTTCCTGTGTCGGCTCTTTGGTTTCGACCGGGTCCTGGTTCACCGGTAGTTTAGCCGCGCCGTATGACTTTGTTCCCTGCGGCCCCGTTGCCCAGGTGATCCATGGTTGACCAGCTGAATTGAAACCCAGTAACGCGATTCCGCTATCTTTCCGAAAAGGAAACCCATTCAAGCTCATCCCGCCGATGGCCGCATCTCCGCACACAATGATTGTAGATTTTGGGCCACCATAACTTCGCGCGACGCCAACCGCGCGATCCAGCTCGAGCGTTTGCGTCAGAGTTCGCTCGCCATTGTTTTGTTCAGCCGCCTTTCGCATTAAGCCCGCATCGACCACGAGTAAATAGCCTCCGGCGTTGTACTGCAGCAGCTGGATGGCTCGCCTCACCATATCCGAAAGGCTCGGCTGTTGGCCTCGCTCTTCCACCTGATTTGCGTACGCGAGATCGTTGTTGCTGAAGAGACCGAAAACTTTCGATCGGCGCCACGCTGGAACCGCTTCCAAATCCGTGCGTGTCCGGACGATGTCGAATCCATTGCCACGAAGCTCCAGCAACAGATCCCGCGTGTCTTGTCTCTCACCGCCTTTGGTGCCTGGAATAAATTGCGCCGCACCGCCGCCCATTGCGACGTCAAAGTTTCCGCGATCCACAAACTCGGCTGCGATCTTCTCCGGGTCGCTGCCGTCTCCAGTGTGCGCGTAGAACGCTGCGTTTGTGGGGTCGGTGAGCTTTGCGTCCGTGACTAAGCCCGTGGCTCGTCCGTATTCGCGTGCCAGCTCGATGATGCTCTTGACCGGTTTCCCCTCGCCGTTAATCGCGATCGCGCGATTGGTTACACGTTCACCGGTCGCGATCGCGGTCGCGGCAGCCGCCTGATCGGGCGCGGCGAAATCCTTCGAGTAATTCATCACCAGCGCGGCGTACGGCATGGAGTCCACATTTAAGCGCGTGCCCGCGCCGCCGGCATAGGTGCGAGTAGGCGCCAGCCTTGAAGGCGAGAGCCCTTCTCCGACAAACAAGATAATACCGAAGGGCTTTCGAATGACCCAGTGTTGAAAATAAATGACACCCACTCCCACGAAGGCGAGCAGACAGACGAACGCCAGCAACTGGTTGCGCCACTTCATTTTCGCTTAGTGTAGCGTAAGCGTCCTCGCTTGCGCGGCGAAAATGGCAAGCCGGAGGATGCGCTACCTTCCTTCAAAGAACTGCTTGTCGACGTTCTCGTTCATCGGCAAAGTGCGGGAACATGGCTGGCCCCGTGATGCTCATTATTCGCGACGGGTGGGGCATTAATCCCGGCGGTCCCGAGAAGCGTGAAGAGAACGGCAACGCGACGCTGCTCGCATCTACGCCGTTTCACAATGATTTGTATCGCGATTATCCCTGGTCGCGATTGAGCGCCAGCGGCATCGACGTCGGGTTACCAGAAGGACAGATGGGGAACTCCGAGGTTGGCCACCTTAATCTCGGAGCCGGCAGAGTCGTCTATCAGGACCTCACCCGGATTAATAAGGCGATCGCCGATGGCGAGCTGGAACGCAATCGTGTTTTGCAGGACGCCCTTGCCGGTGTGCGCGGACATCGATTGCATCTCCTCGGGTTGGTTTCCGACGGCGGCGTGCACAGCCATTACTCGCACATGATCGCGCTGGCGAACGCCGCGCACGTAGCAGGGGTCAGAGAAATTTTCGTGCATGCGTTTACCGATGGACGAGACACGTCGCCCACCGGCGGTGCGGGTTTTTTAAGGACGTGCGAAAAGGAACTTGAAAAGAGCGGCGCTAAGATCGTCACCGTGGTCGGCCGCTATTACGCGATGGATCGGGACCACCGCTGGGACCGCACGAAAAAAGCATGGGACGCAATCGTTCTTGGTCGCGGTGAATTTTGCGAATCATCACCCGCCGATGCTGTTGAGCGACAATACTCGCTTGGCAAGACCGACGAATTCATGCCTCCCCTCGTTTTCGCCTTCCCGAACGAACAGCGTGTCCGCGACGGCGACACGGTTTTGTTTTTTAACTTTCGCGCTGACCGTGCCCGCCAGCTCTCACAAGCGTTTTTGCTAAAAGACTTCGACGGGTTCGATCGCGAAGTGTGGCCGCAAATTCATTTCGTCTCGCTCACTCAATATGATGTTCGGTATTCTTCGCCGTTCATCTTTGCGCCCGAAAAACTCAAACACATTTTAGGGGAGATCGTCAGCGCTGCCGGCAAACGGCAATTGCGCATCGCCGAGACCGAGAAGTACGCACATGTGACTTACTTTTTTAACGGCGGAATCGAAAAGTCTTTTCCTGGCGAAGACCGCAAACTCATTCCTTCGCCCAAGGTCGCCACTTACGATTTGAAACCGGAGATGAGCGCGCTCGAAATCACCGACGAACTACTCGCACACATGGCGGACTACGATTTGATCATTCTGAACTTCGCCAATCCCGACATGGTTGGTCATACGGGCGTTGTCGAGGCTGGGATCAAAGCGGTGGAGACGGTCGACGCATGCTGCGCCCGCATCATTCCAAAACTTTTAGAACTCGACGGAAAAGCGTTGGTTACCGCGGATCACGGCAATTGCGAGCAAATGCGCAACCCTGACGGCTCGCCGCATACGTCGCACACCAGCTACCTTGTGCACTTCATTTATGTAGCCAACGACGCGGCGAAGTTCCGTTGCGAAGACGGCATTCTGGCGGATGTCGCCCCGACCCTTTTATTTCTGCTCGGTTTGCCGCAACCCAAAGAAATGACCGGGCACAATTTGCTCGTGCCAATCTAACGAGAGTTCTCGATTCAAGCTCCGTGTTCCCGCCACGGCGATTCGGTGCAAAACGTGGAGCCGGTTAGCCGTTGTAGCGTCGTTCCAGATTGGTTTGCGGACGAGTATCACTTTGTCATTTGATTCGACCAGAGCTCCCCAGCCGACGGGCACTTCCGATTCGCGGAATAATTGCTCGGGCAGCACAATAAAAAACAAGTTAGCGCAGCGGTAGCGAATTAATTTCTCGAACTTTGTGCAATCGTAGAGCCGATTTTGCAGCGTCTGCAACTCACGAAGAAGGCGTGCGTAGCCGCGGTGGCCGATCGCGCTGAAGTTCTCGGAATCAAACTCCGGGAAAAGCGAATCGCCATTGTGCAGGTTTGGATAATGCGTACGGAGACGGGCTTCGAGAAGCCGGCGACGATTACAAATTGCTTCGAGTCTCTTGCGTGCGGACTCGCTGCGACAGTTGTCTCGGCGCAAATCGCACAGCGCCTGTTTGCATTCGAACACCGCTGTTGATCCAATTTGTTTCGGGACCGACCGATACCCGGCCACGTCGGCGCGATATCGGCAGCGGGGCAAAGTCACTTCCATCGCGCACGCGGAAAACCCGTGCGTCTGCGCCCAAATAAATGCGAGCTGCTTGAGTCTGGCGTGTTCTGTTGTTTCGCCGCGGCGGCTTGTTACTCCCGCAGCCATGTCGCGAGTTCACGTGCCCAGTAGGTGACGATGATGTCGGCGCCAGCGCGCTTAAGCGCAGTGATGATCTCGAGAACGGCGGCGCGCTCATCGAAAATCCCTTTCTCGGCGGCAGCTTTAACCATGGCGTATTCGCCACTGACGTGATAGACGGCGGTTGGTTTTCCGAAGCGTTCGCGCACGCGCCACAAAACGTCGAGATACGGCAGGGCAGGTTTCACCATCACAATGTCCGCCCCTTCCTCAATATCCAGCGCCGCTTCGCGCAGCGCTTCGTTCGCGTTCGCAAAATCCATTTGATACGAACGGCGGTCGCCGAACTGCGGCGGGCTTTCGGCTGCCTCGCGAAACGGTCCATAAAACGCCGACGCAAATTTCGCCGCGTAACTCATGATGCCTGTTTGATCGAACCCACTCGCATCGAGTGCCTCCCGAATCGCGCCGATCCGGCCGTCCATCATGTCGCTCGGCGCCACAACATCGGCGCCCGCGGCGGCGTGAGAGAGCGCCGTTTTAACCAAAAGTTCGACGCTTTCGTCGTTCAGAACATGAAAATGATCGCCGTCGATTCGGGTGACGCCGCAGTGGCCGTGGCTCATGTATTCGCAGAGGCAAACGTCAGTAATCGCGACCAATTCCGGACATTTCGATTTGATTGCCTGGAGCGTTTCTTGAATCACTCCATCTTCGGCGTAAGCGCCGCTTGCTTGCTCATCTTTATGCGCGGGAATTCCGAAAAGCAGGATCGCTTGCAGTCCAAGATCCTGAGCTCGGCGCACTTCATCGACGACCTCTTTTACCGGCAACTGAAAAACGCCCGGCATAGTGGCGACAGGCCGGCGCTGGTCCAATTTTTCGCTGACGAACAGCGGCAAAACAAAATCGTGAACGGTCAAATGGGTTTCACGCACGAGGTTCCGCAGGGCAGGGGAACGCCGTAGGCGACGGGGTCGATGAACCAATCTTCTCACAGGGCGAGGCTACCCGCGCGGGTCAATTGTCGCAAGCCGACCGTGCTACCGCGTGTATGACGAGTGCTTGACGGCGCGGAGCGTTGGGTGTTTTGCATCTTAGCCGTGGCGCGTCGCTCCGATTATTTGCTGATCGATGTCAGTAACTCGTACGCAAAGATTGCGTTCTCATCGAGGGAGCGAGTCTCCAATCCTACGCGGATCCCTACCTCGGAGATTTCAAGCAGTGTGGTGGCGGAATTTTTGAGCCGGAGACAGGTGAATAAAGTGGTTGTCTCATCAGTGGTGCCGACAAAAAACTCTGCGATCTCGAAGGCTGCGCGCAACAAAGCGCAAGTGCTCTGGCTGGCTTGGAAACTGAAGCTGGGTGTCGCAATCGATTATCCCAAACCACAATCGATTGGCGCGGATCGCCTGGCGAACGCTGCCGCTGTTGCCGACCTTTACGGTTGTCCGGCGATCGTCGTGGACTTCGGCACAGCGGTGACGTTTGATGTGGTTTCCGAGCGGCGCAGTTACATCGGCGGCGTAATTGCGCCGGGACTGGAAGCGATGACAAATTTTCTTTACCAGCGGACCGCGCTGCTCCCGAAGCTGTCGCTGAAAGAGCCACACCGTGCGGTTGGTAAATCGACCGTTGAAGCAATGCGTTCCGGCGCCGTCTTCGGTTACCGTGGATTGGTTCGGGAGATTCTGGCGCGAATCAAAGCTGAGCAGTTTTCGCGTAAAAAAGTTACCGTCGTCGCGACTGGCGGTTATGCGCGCCTTATTGCCAGCCAACTGCCGCAGATCGCAGTGGTTCATCCGCACCTGACTCTCGAAGGATTACGTATCGTGGGGAACTTAAATTGAAAACAAGGAGTGACGGCTTCCCAGCCGTCACACGTGAAATCGACGGCTGCCCAAGCCGTCGTTCCTTTAAAAACGTTTTTCCGAACCGAACCGAAAATCTTCGCGCCGAACACAATTTCGACTTGTCAGGGGTGCTAATCAGGGCTTGAATCGGTGGTTCATGGAAATCTGGAAGATCGCTGCCATCGCAGCGCTGGGACTTACGGCCTTTGCGGCGGATAATGTTGCCCCCACCAAAGCGGAGTTGGAAGAAATGTACAACACCGCGTACCGCGCGTTCGACGCGGGCAAATTTCCCGAGGCGCTAAAACAACTCGACGCCATCGACGCGCGCCAGCCTGATCTTGCTGCGTCGAAAAACCTGCGTGGCGTCATCCTCATGCGGCAGGGCAATTACGATCAGGCTGAAGCCGCATTGAACGAGGCGGCACGGATTGATCCTAAGTTTTGGAATGCGCGCTTTAATATGGCGGAAATCCCATTTCTGAAAAAAGACTGGGTAGAGGCGAGAAAGCGCTTCGAGCAATTGCTCTCCACCGGACAGTCCGATCTGGCAAAGGAAGCTTCGCAGCTGATCCAATACAAGATCTTGCTGACTTATCTGATGGAGGGCAAAAGCAACATGGTCGATTCCATTCTGGCCAAGCTGGAGCTTTCGCCCGATACACCCGCTGTTGATTATGTAAAGGCAGCCGTCGCGCTCCAACAGAAGAACGAAACGGAAGCGAAGGATTGGATTACCGCGGCGGAAAAGAACTACTCACCGCAGCTAAACAAGCTTTTCGTAGAGTCGCTGTACGAAATCGGTTGGATGGAAAAACCATCTGGCCAACGGCGAGCTTCGCTACCCCTAATGACTGCAGCCGAACGCACGGAAAAGACGAAGGCGTTTGCCCGGTCGAAATTTGAGCAATCGCAACAGGCGTTCCGGCAGCGCGATTTTGTCACGGCGCTGAAGCTGGTGGACGAAGCGGACAAAGTGGATCCCAATCAGCCCGCGACCCTGAATTTGCGAGGCGAAATTCTTATGCAGCAGGGGCAATTCGACAATGCCGAGGCCGCTTTCAAAAAGGCAGCAAAGTTGGATCCCAAACTTCGCGATGCGCAATACAATCTCGCGCAAATTCCATTCAAAAAGAAAGAGTACGCAAAAGCACGCGACCGTTTCGAAACGTTATATAAACGCATACCCGGCGGCGAAAAGAACCAGGCGGCTGAGCTGATCAAGTTCAAAATCTACATGGCGCTCTTGATGGATGGGAAGGAGAGCCGGGCGCACTCGATGATGGAAGAATTCCAATTTACGGGCGATACGCCCGCGCTCTATTACGCGCAAGCAGCATGGGAGTACAAGCACAATAATGCGCAAAAGGCCGAGGATTGGACGAACTCCGCCAACAAGATCTACTCGCCGGCGCTCAACGGCGTTTTTGCTGAGGCTTTCTAGGATGTCGGGTGGTTGCAAAGACCAGAAGGCGCAGCTGCGCCTGCGGTCGCGTTTGATACGGGCAATGTCGCCGCTGCGCAGACGGATGGTGGCCCCGCAGTAGAGCCGAGTCCTATTCCTGACAAAGGTCCTGCCGCAAATAAACAGGGAGAAACGCTCGCCCTCGCGCCGTCGGCAAGTGCTCCAGACGGCGGAATGGAACTTGCCGCCGCGGGAGCGACTGCTAACCGGACCAGTGTGACTGGGCCTGCGGCTGAGACGAATCCGCCCGCGGAGCCGTCGGTGGCGCAATCCCCTTCGACTACGAGCGAATCAGCAGCTGCGTCTCAGCCTGCCGCTCCTGAGACGACAAGCGCTTCGACTGTTGCTAGCGACCAAAAACAAGCCGAGCAAGAGCCTGCCGCGTCTGAGACGACGCGCCCTTCGACTGTTGCCAGCAGCCAAAGTCAGGCCGAGCAACGGCCTGTCGCGCAAACAAGTCCTCCCGAAAAGGCAAGCACTGGAACAGCGACGACCAAAGCCTCGTTGCCAATCCTTGCTGGCGCGTCGAGCCGCAGACTATGGATTGTTGGCGGACTACTCTTGGCGGCCGTGGTGCTGATAGCCGTTGCTATCCTCCCGGCGGTTCGCCGAGGATACAAGTTCTCGGTACCGGGTTCCTCGCAGCCGAAATCAGGCGCCGACACTGCGGTTCTTAAAGCGAGAACAGCGCCCGCCCACACGATTGGTGTTCAAGGCAACGGCTTCGCCGGCGGACCACGTCAGGTCTCACTTGAACTTAAAGCATGGAATCCTCCGGTCCGGCCCAGCGCTTTGGCGTTGTCGAAAACTGGCGGTGCTTTTAATCGATTGAAAGGCTCGAAGTCGAACCCTTCACGTCTTCCTGCTCCCGTGGAGCCGCGACCTGAGGAATCAGCCCCGGTGGCGGAGCCATTCTTTGAATCGGTAGGCCCGGTGGTGCCCGATGTTGAGCTCCCACGCGAGGAATCGGCTCCATCGGCAGAGCCATTTTTCGAATCGGTCGGCCCAGTAGTGACAGCTGTTGAGACGCAGGAACCTAAGAAATCAGCTCCGGTCGCCGAGCCATTCTTTGAGTCGGTCGGGCCCGTGATCGAACAAGCATCGGAGGCCGTGTCAGCAGTTGCTCCGCAAGAAACTGCACTCGATGGTTCGGAACCAGGGACTGAATTTTCCGAAGCCTCGACGATTACGCCGCAATCAGTAGAGAATGAAATTCTGGAGGTTCCAGAGGAGCCAGTGTTCGGCACTCAAGAGGCCAACGAGTTTTCCGAGTATCCGAGGGAAGAAGCTGTGGCCGGTTATGAGCAACCGAACGAGGTCTTTGGCAGCGGAGCCGAGTATGCGTGGCCGGCTGCGGAAACCGCTGCTGAGTTAACAGCTGTGCCTATCGAGAACGATCAGCCGCGCGAAACGATTTTTGCCGAGCGTGAAGCTTTTGTTGAGCAGGAGGATTTTCCTCAACCTGCTCCTTTTTCCGAACGCGAGTCCTTTACAGAGCCTGAGGCTCCAGTCAGCGAAGTTATTGCTGAACAGGCATCTGATTTCCAGCCTCCGCCTGTTGTTCCCGTCCGGCCAGTTTTTCCTCAACCAACCATACCTGCAACCATGACAGAAACTACTCAAACACCACCTGCTCCGATAGCCAAAGCCCCGGCACCGCCTGTGCCCAAACCGCAACCGCAGGCGCCGGCACCGGCAGCCGGGATGCAAACCTCTGTGCAGCTTACTTTCTCGTTCGAGATAGCAGCGATGCAGTTAACGCCGAGCTTCAAAATGGGAGTGTTGAAAGTCCGTCCCATATCGAAGCTCGTCACGATGCGATTGCCTTCGCCTCAGCGCGCGCAATCTCCGTTGAATTTGCAGGTTGCCTTCGAAGTACTGAAAATCCAGCCCGCCGCGGGCGCGCTCGGTACCGTTCGCGTTGTTCCGTCTCAGCAACAGCGGCCTGCCATGGGGGGTATGCCTTCGTTTGCAGTGGCCGGATTGCAGGTCGTGCCGAATTCTGAAACGGCGCCGGTTCAACTCACCCCGTCGTCGCAGGGGCGCGCATCTGTGTTCGTTACGGTGCCGTTCCAGATTAGCACGCTTGAGTTTTCTCCTACGCTCGAAATTGGATCGGTTACGCTGAATTCAAATTCGAAGCAGGTTGTCGTCCAGTTGCCGGGCAGCGGGCCTGGTCCGGTCGAAGGCGCGCCAATGTTCGAGATCGCTAATCTCGAACTGAATGAGGGCGGCGAGATCGTGATGATGCAACTAAATTTGCTTAGCGGACTGAAGCGCGCGTAACAAACACGAAGTTCGACCACTCTGACGCGTAGAAAATCAGCGCCAGTTTAGCGAGCGCAATTGCTTCGGGAGGAACTCGCCATTTTTCCGAATCAATTTGCCATCGAAATAAATTTCTCCGCCACCGTAATCGGGACGCTGAATGTTGACCATGTCCCAGTGAACCTGGCTTCGGTTTCCGTTGTCGGCTTCCTCGTAGGCTTGCCCTGGAGTGAAATGGAATGAGCCAGCGATTTTTTCGTCGAACAAGATGTCGCGCATCGGCTGGAACACTCGCGGATTAAAGCCGAGCGAAAATTCTCCGATGTAACGGGCACCCGTATCTGAATCGAGAATTTTGTTGAGTTTTTCGGTCTCGTTGCTTACCGCCTCGACGATTTTACCTCGCTTGAAACTAAGTTGGATACCGTCGAAACCGGTGCCTTGATAAATGCTCGGGGCGTTAAAGGTCAGTTGGCCTTCTACCGAGTCTTTCACCGGAGCGGTGAAAACTTCGCCATCGGGAATATTGCGATCACCACCGCAAATGACAGCTGGAATTCCTTTGATACTAAAATTCAGATCCGTGCCGGGACCCTTGATTTGGACGCGGTCCGTTTTTTCCATCAGCCCCTTAAGGGCCTTCATACCGGGCTGCAGTTTGCGGTAATCGAGTGTGCAGACATCGAAAAAGAAGTCTTCAAATGCTTCGGTGCTCATCCCTGCAAGCTGAGCCATCGAGGGTGTCGGCCACCGTAACACAACCCACTTCGTCCGTTTCACGCGCTGATTCTGAACCGGACGCATCTTTTTGCCGATCAGCTGCATCTTTTCGGGCGGTACGTCCGCCAGCTCTGTGATGTTATGACTGCCGCGCATCGCAATGTATGCGTTCATTTTTTTCATGCGCGCCAGTTCATGGGTTGCCATGATGTTTAGCTGTCGATCGGAGGCCTCTAGAGCGAGCGCGCGGTTCACTCGCGCGTGATATACCTGCGCAAACGGAACGCCTCCTGCATTCCGTACCGCTCGGATCAGCGCGGCCGTCATTTCATCGGGAATGTCGAATGCTTCGATCAGGACCGTCTCGTTGCGCTTTAGGCGAATGGAGTATTCCACCAGGAGTTTTGCGAGTTTATCGAATCGCTCGTCTTGCATAGGCGTTTATCATTCCACCGGCCGGGCGCGATGCAACTGTCGCCGCTTTACCTGCGGGAAGCCTGCGCTGCGCTTATTTCACATGCGACACGCGTCGCTCACAGAGCGACGGCTACAGTAAGTTTCGCGGCGAATGCGCCATCAAAACGGTCGCGAAAAGGAAGTGAATCTTTTTCTGTTTCCAAACCCAGGGGCAGCTCGGCAAGTAGTCGACGAACGACCTGTTCGTTTTCTTCGCGCTCAAGGCTGCATGTGCTATAGGCCAGTATCCCACCGGGTTTCAGCAAGCGGAGTACGGCCCGCGAGATAATCCACTGTTCGTTGGACATTCGACTGAAATCTTCAGGTCGAAGTCGCCATCTCACGTCAATCCGTCGGCGCATGACTCCGGTGTTTGTGCATGGCGCATCTAAAAGGACCCGGTCGAATGGCGCGATTGACAAAATTTCTTTTGGAGGATGATTGCGCGTCCAATCGTGGTGGACAGCACGAACGATGGTAGCGCCCAGCCGGCCAACATTATCTATCAGAATTTGGAGTCGTTCACGGTCACGGTCGCAGGCAATGATAACTCCCCGGTTTTGCATTAGCTGCGCGAGATAGGCTGTTTTGCCGCCCGGCGCTGCGCACGCGTCGAGGATTTTTTCTCCTGGCTTCGGATCGAGAAGCTGACACGCGATTGCTGTACTGGGATCCTGAATGTAACAATGGCCAAAATCGAGAGCGGCCGTTGGCAAATTACTGAATTCTACAAAATCTGGGTTGCCGGCTAACGGTCGTGATTTTGCATACAGCTGTAAGAAGGTTTCCGAATCGGTCTTTATTCGATTAATTCGCGCATACATGGGCGCAGGCCGATTGTTCCATTTGCAGAGCTCTTCGGTGTACTCGGCGCCAAAGCGTTGTTGCCACCGCTCAACCAGAAATTGCGGATGAGACGTTCGAACGAACAACGACTGCGCGTCGGCCTGTGCAAGCAGCTCACTTCGCTGCCTGGTCGCGACACGGAGCACGGCATTGATAATCGGCCGCTGCTTTTTCGAGGCCATGCCAACGGTCTCATGCACGGCAGCGTGCTCAGGCGTTTTGAGTAGGAATAATTGATACAACCCGAGTCGCAGGAAGTCGCGGACGTTGGTCTCGATGTGCGAAACGCGCAGACAACCGATCCAAAAATCGAGCAGCGTTAAATTGCGCAGAACGCCATAGAACAGTTCCAAGGCAAACGCACGATCGGACGGAGTGAGATCCGCGTTGGCAAGGAGCCGTGAGATGATGGAATCCGCGAAGCGTTTTTCTTTTCGCCAAAGCCGCAAGGCCGCGAGCGCAGTTTGGCGAGCAGAACGCCGCGCCATATTCGCTACTGCGGCCTCACGCCTACGCGTCCAATAGAATAATAATTGAAGCCGAATTGCCGCATCGTTTCGGGGTCCAACAAGTTTCGTCCATCGAAAACGATCGGCGTCCGCATTTTGTCTTTCAACACCGCAAGGTCCACGTTCGCAAATTCATTCCAGTCCGTCGCGATGATCAGCGCTTCGGCATCAGTGACGGCTTCCAAAGCGGACGAGGCAAATTCTGCATCGGCGATCGCTTTGATGGTGCGCGCCTTCATTCCTTTCGGATCGTACGCGACCACATGTGCTCCTTCGCGCAGAAGCTGTTCGACCACCTCAATTGCTACCGATGAGCGCACATCATCGGTATCAGGCTTAAACGTCAGACCCCAGACTGCGATGCGCTTTTCGCGCAATACCCAGAGCGTCTCGCGGATCGTCTTGAGGAAACGCGCCTTTTGACCCTCGTTTATCCGTTGCACTTCTTTGAGCAGAGTGAATGGCCTTCCAAGCTGCTCGCTGATCGCGATGAACGCCGCAATGTCTTTCGGGAAACAGGAGCCACCATACCCGATTCCAGCGTTCAGGAAATCGCGTCCGATACGGTGATCCATCCCAATCCCGTCGGCCACTTTTTCCACATCGGCTCCGCTCGCTTCGCAAATCCCCGACACCGCGTTGATATATGAAATTTTCAGAGCCAGGAACGAGTTCGCGCAATGTTTAATAAGCTCAGCGCTGCTGATGTCGGTTACGAGGATCGGCGCCATAAAAGGCTCATACACCTTTTTCATCAAATCGATCGCATGTTCGCTTTGTGCTCCGATCACGATCCGGTCCGGATGCATGAGATCGGCCACAGCGCAGCCTTCGCGCAAAAACTCCGGATTACTGACTACGTCGAATTTTGCGCCGTGGCGGTTATATCGTTTTATGGATTCCGCCACCTTTTGCCCTGTCTTCACAGGCACCGTGCTCTTGTCGACGATCACTCGATAATCGGTCAACACGCCCGCGATCTCCCTTGCAACTTTCTCCACAAAGCTGAGATCGACATCGCCGTCCGGCAGCGGTGGAGTTGGGACTGCGATGAAAATGACTTGTGAGCGCTCGACAGCTTCCTGGATATTACCGGTGAAATGTAGTCGCTGCGCTGAGACGTTGCGGTGAACGATTTCTTCCAGTCCCGGTTCATAGATCGGTATCTCGCCGGCTTTGAGTTGTTTCACTTTTTCGGAGTCGTTATCGACGCAAACGACATGATGGCCGACGTCAGCGAAACAGGCGCCCGTTACCAAGCCGACGTATCCAGAGCCGATAATTGATATATCCATGAGTCGGGAACGGTGTCGGCGAATCAGCCCCAGCACAAGTAGCGGAATTCAGCCAGCGGTTTTGCCGCAATTGCAACTTTGGGATCAGTTGCCTGACGATGCAGGATCGAAGTTTAAATCGAAACCAAATTTCGGGAACGCCTTGAGTGTTACGGTGAACAGGAGACCGTACTCTTTCACTCCTGAGTTGTCGCGTATTACTCCGCCGAACGAGGCCACCCAGCTCGTTAGGTCCCGGTAAATCGCGTAGCGCTGTTCCTGGAGGGTATCGGTGGCGCCTTCGTACTGCTCTTGAATGGCGAAGCCCCAGTTGTCATTAACGCGAAGGTATCCGCCTACCAAAAACAAGCTGCTATTGTCGAAAAACGGGTTCCCATTCAGGTATCGGTGCCCGAGGTTCACCTGCAAATTCGCCAGCGGTTGCACTGTCGCATATGTGTCGACTTCCGTGAAACCTTTCGCGAAAGCGGGAAGCTGAGAGTTCACAGAAAAGGACATCCACGGCAGAGGATTGAACCGCAGATTATTGAACAAATTTGAATAGTCCGTGCGATTGTACGGATTTTCGAAGTTTCTATCGACAAACGTATCCAGTTCAAGCCACGTAATCGTTGAGTCGTCCCGCCGGGTTTCCAACTTGTTGCGGACGCCCATGCGCCAGACGGTCCAGTCGGCAATCGAATCAATCGGGGTGAACTGTGGAAAATCGATTGCCCGAAGCTGCGTAGAAGGTTCAAATCTGTCGAATTGCAGAACGGAAAGTGGGTTTGGGCCGTCTTCCTTCACGTATGAAAAGTCGGTAAACGGCTGGAACACGTGCATCAGTCCGTCTAAACCGAAAGCACGACTTTGCACGTCCTCCCATTTACGAGAGATCTTAAACGAAGCTTCCGCGCCCGTATCGAAGACGCTTCGAAACGTGTCCCCAGCAAACTTGATGGGATTAACTGTTGTGGGTGGCGGCAGGACAACGTCGGGCACCAGCGGGTTTGATGGCGGCACAAATATTGTTGATCCCAGATCCCAGGTCTTGCCGTAGTAGGTGCCTCGATATCCGACCCGGGGCATAAACGACAGCCAACCAAAATATGTGTTTGGAAAAACCAGCTGATGGAACGTGTCGAAACGTTCCGTGCCGTAATTCTTGATACCTGAATCCTCAGGGAATTGTAGCCGCAAATTGGCAAATCCGGTTTCCCCCTCATAAAATATCGGCCCGCCAAAGAGCGCGTGCCGTTTGATGTCCAGGGCCACTTCCGGCTGACGTTCCGTTGTAGTGAAGAAATCGTTTGCCTGAAAACGCTCGATCCCAGTCAGGGTGAAAACCGGGTTTATTTTTGTCAGCGCTACCACATTGTCTGGAACAGGATCAATCCTAAATTCTCCCTGGAAAAAGTCCTGCATCACGTACTGGTCACTCAGCTTTGTGATGTTGGCCATGCCATAGATGGAGTCGGTGAAATCCGTGTGGTCCTCGAGGCCAAGCCGGTATCGCGAGTCAGATACACCCACTCGCGGTATGTCGGTTTGATTGATATCCGGGTTTTGGTCGTTGATGTAAAAGGTTTTTATGTGCGCCACGCTGCTTTTGTCTTTCCCATATTCAATTGTCGGCTCAAGACCGATGGCCGGCCCGCGCCTGCCGAAATAATCCAGCCGGAGCCGGGTTTGAATATTGTCTGTGATGGGAAATGTGACCTGCGTCAAAAGCGATGGTCCCCAGGTGCTGTAAAACGCGGGCGAGACGGCAAAACTAAACGCGTTGTCGAGCGATTGGTAGAGATACGGCCACCAAAACACAGGCACCTTTCCGACGTATGCGGTGACGTCCAGAAGGATTACGCGATCCTTGTCGTAAAGCCGAATCTTGTGGGCGCGCAGGCGAAAATCTGGGTGCGACGAATCGTGCGTCGTGAAAATGCCGCCCTTGATAAGATAGGCATTGTCCCCCTCAAGCGAGGTCACATCGTTACCGGCCAGAAAGTAAGGTTGTGACTCAGTCCGTCCGGTGATCGCCCGGATTTTTTTGGTTTCAGTGTTGTAAATTCCGCTCTCGGCGTTGTAGAGGCTTACATCGCGATAAATTCGGACGTGACCCCTCAACTCCACGTCGTGTGTGGACGAATTGTACTGTGCGTAGTCGGCGTAAATGTCAGTGTTCCCGATGTGAATTGCGACATTGTCGCGGGCGGTCGCCAGGCCGTTTTCATATGTGGTTTGCCCGGTTGAAGTGATTTCAATTGGGGCATTCTCCGGAGTTTTGATTTCTCCGTGCATCCAACCGGCAGTCGCAAGCAGGCCGGCCAGTAAGAAAACCAGCGTTCGCATGGCGACCGCCACCGTACTGCACCCAAGTCCCCCTGCAAAGCCAAAACCGTTCAACGGAGGAGATAAACAACCGCCACCGCTCCGAGGACCTGCCGGCGCCGAACGCCGCCCGAATATTAGTCATGCGCGAGAAGTGCGGCCTGGATATAAGCGGTTTATCGTCGAGCGAGCCGACAGTTCGCCTATGTTTGTCCCGACTTTAACGAGCTGAAAGCTCAAAGCGCAACATGGCTACGGACGGAAAACCCGAAAAGGCTCAGCGCGTGTTTGTTCTCGCGGACACACACAATCGTCTGCCGGAGAGCGTGAAGAAGATGGCCAAACACGCTTATGAGATCTGGCACCTTGGCGATGTTTGCGCGGAAACGATACTTGACGAACTACGGGCGATCGGGCCGCGGGTCACGGTTGTGCACGGAAATTGCGATAGCAATTTCGAGTGGCCGCTGGTTCTCAACCTTGTGCGCGGCGGGTTGAAATTTCGCCTTCAGCACATTCCACCCGATCGACCGCCGGATGACATCGATGTTCTCCTGCACGGGCACACCCACGTCCCGCGCAACGAAAGGCGCGGTCGGGTTCTGTTTCTCAACCCCGGCTGCGTAACCCGGCCCAACCGTGGTGCACCTCCAAGTGTGGCCTGGCTTGAAATAGCAGACGCGAAAGTTAATTGGAACCTTGTGCCGCTTCGCTGACGTGCATTCCCAAGGAGCGACGGCTTCTCAGCAGTCGAGGGAATGACGACGGTTGGGAAACCGTCGTTCCCTGTTTGTGATTCGCTCTTGATTAAACCAGCGGCAATCGCTTTTCTTCACGAAGATGACTTCGGCTCTCGATCAAATCTTCGTTCACGGGAAGCAATGGCTGCTTTCCTGGTTTGCCGGCGCGCCGAATTGGATCATCCAAATCACATCCAGCCTGATCAATATTGTCGCGTTGCTCGCCGCGTTTCTAACGCTCTTCGCGCTTATGTCGGTGCTGGAGCGGAAAATTTTAGGGCGAATGCAAAATCGTTACGGGCCCAACCGCGTCGGGCCGTTCGGTCTTTTCCAACCGGTCGCAGATGGAATCAAAATGTTAATCAAAGAAGACATCGTGCCGGCGCGTGCAGACAAGGTCGTCCATTTTCTCGCTCCAGTCGTGCTTGCCGCAGTGGCCATCCTCACGCTGGGTGTGATTCCATACGGGCGGAACATGACCGTGTTCACAATTGATGGCGGCATACTCTTTTTCTTCGCGGTGGGATCGGCTACGGAACTCGCGGTGTTCATGGCTGGCTGGGCCAGTAACAACAAATTTTCGATGCTCGGCGCCATGCGCGCGATCGCCCAGATGTTCAGCTACGAGTTGCCGCTGATTATCACGGTGCTCCCAGTTGTAATGATCGTCGGCTCGCTTATGCCAGACAGGATTGTTTTCGCGCAAGGCGAATACACATTAGGCATCGTGCCGCGTTGGTTTGTTTTCACGCCATGGGGCGCCGCGGCGTTCATATTATTTTTCGTGTCCGGGCTCGTCGAATCAAACCGCACGCCATTCGATGTCCCGGAGGGTGAATCGGAAATCGTTGCCGGCCACATGACCGAATATTCAGGATTTAAGTACGCTACCTTTTTCCTGGCGGAATATCTCGGGATGTTTGCCGTCAGCGGATTGGCGGTGACCCTGTTTCTCGGCGGCTGGCATGCGCCCGTGCGCGTGCTTGAATTTGTTCCTTCTTACGTCTGGTTTTTCGCAAAGCTGAGCGCGCTGCTCTTCACTTATATTTGGCTTCGCGCAACGCTTCCGCGCATGCGCGTGGATCAAATGATGAATGTCGCGTGGAAGTTTATGTTGCCGATGGCGTTCACGTGCTTCATTGCTGCAGCCGTCTGGCATTACACCGGGCGGGGTATGCGCGGCTGGCTGTGGTCGCTGTTCGTCATTGTCGTTGTCTACACTGCGCTGTCGATTCTGCTCGACACGCGAAGGAAATTCGCGCGGCGTGTTTACCGTTTCGCTGAATGAACGGTGCGGCATTCATTGTGATTTCCCTCTTCACGCTCGCGGCGGCGCTGTCAGCGGCGACGTTGCCAAATCTCATGCACGCCGCGTTTTGCCTGGTGCTCGCGTTACTCGGCCTCGCGTCTTTCTTTTTCCTGCTGGGCGCAGAATTCGTCGGACTTGCCCTGGTGTTCATTTACATCGGTGCAGTAGCGGTGTTGATAGTTTTCACGATTCTTCTGACGCGCCGCGATTCGAAAGAACATTACGGTTTCAACTGGAGCGGTGTTCTCATCGCCCTTGCTGTTTTTATCGCTTTGACGTGGGCGGTTCTAAAAACGCAATCGCTTTCCATCGTCCCGCCGCACATTCGGGCACTCACGGTTAAGCAAATCGGTCAGGCATTAATGACGGGTTATGTGTGGCCGTTGCAATGCGTCGGCCTTCTCCTGACCGCCGCCCTCATCGGTGCGCTCGTGCTCGTAATGGAGGAAAAAAAGTGATGGCGGAGTCTGACGCCTGGGGAGCGCACGGTTGCACCGTGCTGGTTTCCGCATTCTGCGGAAACGAACTTGTGCGATGTGCAGTTTGTTTGCGGTGTGACAATGAAAGTTCGCGATCGCCTGGAGGCGATCGCCAGCACGCCAGAGGCGTGCGCTCCCCGGATGCCAGATATACCGAATCATGACACCAACACTTCAACTCTTCCTAATTGTTTCCGCGGCGTTGTTTTCCATCGGCCTGCTTGCGGCCCTGAGCCGGCGGCACGCGATTTTTATCCTGATCGGCATTGAGATGATGCTGGCTGCTGCGAACTTGAATTTTATTGCGTTCTGGCGTTTCGCTCCGCCGCCGCATCCGCCAACCGGGGTGATGATCGCCATCTTTTCCATCGCCATCTCTGCAGCCGAGGCCGCCGTTGGCCTCGCGATGATTATTGCCGTTTACCGACATTTCCGGACAACGAACGTCGATCAATACGACCGCCTCAAAGGATGAATCCAGGGGTCGTGAGTAATCTCTGGTTGTTGCCGGCGTTGCCATTTGCGGCAGCGGTCGTGATTTTGAGCCTGGGAAAATCGCGGCGAAAAAGCGCGGCCGTACTCTCAATCGGGGGCCAAATCGTTGTCTTGGCAATCTCGATCGTGGCGTTCCTTCCGACCCTGCAAACGCGCGGCTTCCGCGCAGTCCAGAATTTCACATGGTTCACGTTCGGCGAACAAACGCTGCGGCTCGGATTTGTACTCGATCCGCTCGCGGCAGCCATGCTGGTGATGATCTCATTGGTCGCTCTGTGCATTTTTGTGTTCAGCGTCGGCTACATGGCTGACGATAAGAATTTCACCCGTTTCTTCGCGTATCTGTCGTTCTTCTCTGGAGCGATGCTTGGCGTGGTCATCGCGAACAGCTTGCTGCTGCTTTTCATGTTTTGGGAACTCGTAGGGCTCGCGTCGTATTTACTCATCGGCTTCTGGATCGACCGACCGAGCGCTGCAGCGGCAGCAAAGAAAGCATTTATCACCACGCGCATCGGCGACATGGGATTTTTTCTCGGAATGCTGTGGCTCTACAATCGCAGTGGCACACTGCTTTTTTACGATGGCGGCCACGGATGTCTTGAAAGCGCGGGTCTCGCTATGCTCGGAGCAAGCGCTACGTACATCGCGCTCCTGATTTTCTGCGGCGCAGTTGGCAAGTCTGGACAATTCCCGCTGCACGTCTGGTTGCCCGACGCTATGGAGGGTCCGACGCCGGTCAGCGCACTCATCCACGCGGCAACAATGGTCGCAGCGGGTGTGTTTCTTGTCGCACGCGTTTATCCGCTCTTTTCGTTAGGCGCGATCAACGGCGTAACGTCCTCGCTAACTGTCGTTGTCTGGATTGGAGTAACTACAGCGCTCATGGCTGCGCTCATCGCGATCGCGCAGGCCGACATCAAACGCATCCTCGCTTACTCAACTGTGTCGCAGCTCGGTTTGATGATGGTTTCGTTAGGCGTCGGTGGCGTAGCAGCTGGAATCATGCATTTAGTCGCGCATGGTTTTTTTAAAGCTCTTCTATTTCTCGGGTCTGGCTCCGTGATTCACGGATGTCATGGCGAGCAGGACATTCGCAAAATGGGTGGCCTGCGACACCTGATGCCGGTGACATTTGGAACGTACGCCATCGGTATGATGGCGTTAAGTGGCGTGCCTCTTTTCTTTTCCGGCGGCTGGACCAAGGAGGAAATTCTTCACGCCACCGCGCATTGGCCGCAATCGCATGCACCGTACTACCTGATGCTGGCCGGCGTCGTTCTCACGGCGCTCTATATGACCCGGCAAATGATCTACGTTTTTTACGGGAATCGCCGGAGCGCTGCTGAGCACGCGCATGAGAGTCCCCGTGTGATGACGATGCCGTTAATTGTGTTGTCGATTGGCACAGTTTTCCTAAGCGTCGTGCTCACCACCGCCTGGCCACGGCTGCATGGTTATCTCACGGGTGAACCGGTTCACTTCGACATTGCGCACCTGATCCAGCCGATGCTTTTCATTTCGCTACTGCTCGTCGGCGGTGGAATCGCGCTGGGCATCTGGTTTTATCGGAAAGCTGGCGCGCAGGATCGAGATCGATCCGCTGAAGTTGATCCACTCGAGTACGCCCAACCGGCGTTGTTCCGGTTCCTCGCAAACAAAATGTGGATCGATGAACTGTATGCGCGGACGATCATCGCTTTTGCAAGGGCGAGCGCGCGTTTGTCCGACTGGATGGATCGTTATTTCTGGGATGGTTTGGTGCGCGGCTTCGCCGCAATCGCCCAACTCTTTGGAACATTTACAGCCGATGTGGACGGGCGCGGCATCAATGCCGGAGTGGATGAAACGACAGTTGGCGTTCGCGGTTTGGGCCGTCTTTTGTCCAGCGCGCACTCTGGACAGATTCAAATTTACCTCGGCGTCGTGGCTGTTGGGATGTTGGCGCTGCTTCTTCTCTACGCATGGTTGGCTTAGTCACGGCGATTATTTTGATTCCGCTGCTCGGCGCAGTGGCGGTGTGCATATGGCCGCCCGTCTCCGCCGAGGCTGCCACGGCCAAGCTGCGCAATGTCCGGCCGATTGCGTTGATGTTTAATGTGATCTCTGCCGCATGCGTTCTGGGACTGTGGCGGAAGTTCGATGCCGCTGCGACTGGGCTCCAGTTCGTGGAACGACATCCATGGATTCCGGCTATCAACGCCGAATATCTGGTCGGCGTCGATGGCTTGAGCCTGCTGCTTGTGTTGCTCACCTCCCTGATCATTCCATTCGCGTTGCTTGCCCAACCCGCTCCCGATCGAAGCCGCGCGTTCTACGCGACCATGCTGGTCATGCAGTCTGCGCTCTACGGCACGTTCACTGCACAGAATTTCGTTCTCTGGTTTCTGTTCTACGAAATGAGTCTGATCCCCGGTTTTCTGCTGATCAAAATCTGGGGCGGTGAAAATTGCGATCGCGCCGCGACCAAGTTTTTCCTCTACACATTTCTTGGAAGCGTCGCCATGTTGCTTTCGTTCCTCGGGATTTATTTCGCGAAAGGCACGTTCGACTTCGCGACTCTGGCGAGTCTTGGAAAGACCGGGCTGCTCACAGGAAACTTCGCCTGGATCGCCTTCGCTGGAATTTTTGTTGGCCTTGCTGTGAAGGTGCCGCTGTTTCCGTTTCACACCTGGCTGCCGGACGCCTATCAAACTGCACCTATCGGCGTTTCCATGGTACTCACCGGTCTCCTCTCCAAGATGGGCGTTTACGGCTTCGTGCGGCTGTTGCTTCCGTTGTTCCCTAACGAAATCAAAATCATCGGTCCGTGGCTGCTTGGGCTGGTGATTTGTTCGATCGTTTTCGCTCCGCTGGCTGCATGGGCGCAACGCGATTTGAAACGAATGATCGCCTATCTTTCGATCAACCATCTGGGCTACTGCATGCTGGGGCTTTTTGCGCTGGCCGCGTCACCCGCTGTTGCTGCGACAATCGACACGCAGGCGGCACTGAGTGGCGTGTTCATGCAAATCTTCAATCACGGCATTACCGCCGCGGCGCTCTTCTACTTTGTGGGCTTGCTCGAACAACGGCGCGGTCTGCGTGGGATTGATGATTTCGGTGGCCTGATGCAGCGGACACCGCTGCTCTGCGGTTGGATGAGTGTCGCCATGTTTTCGTCGCTCGGTTTGCCAGGGTTGAACGGATTTGTTGGCGAGTTTCTAATTTTCAAAGCGTCGTTCGCGATGGCGGCGGCGTTCACGTCCATCGCCGTGATCGGCCTTCTCGTTACGGCGATCGTTTTTATGCGAGCGATGCAATCTCTCTTCAGTGGACCACTCACAGAAGGTTGCAGCGCGTTCCCCGATCTTTTGCGAAGGGAAAAACTGGTCGTGGTTCCCGTAACACTGCTCATGTTCGCCATCGGCGTCGCGCCACAATTCATCTTCAACATTTTCAATACAACCGTCGTTCATATGGCGCGGCTGCTTAGCTGAGATCATCGACAATGAGCAAAGAGATCGTTCCAATCGAGCGGATTGCGGAATCGATTCGCTGGATTCGCGGCCACAAAGTGTTGCTCGATTCCGACCTGGCTTTGTTGTACGGCGTCGCAACAAAGGTGTTGAACCAAGCTGTTAAGCGCAATCGGGAGCGTTTTCCTGACGATTTTATGTTTCAGCTTAACGCCGGCGAGACCGGGTTTTTAAGGTCACAATCTATGACCTTGAAAAAAGGGCGAACGAACTGGTCACAAATTGTGACCAGTTCCGAAAAGCATCGTGGCAAACGTTACCGTCCGTACGCATTTACCGAGCAAGGAATTGCGATGCTGTCGAGCGTGCTGAACAGCGACCGAGCGATAAAGGTCAACATCGCGATCATGCGTGCGTTCGTGAAACTTCGCCACGCGCTCGAAAGCCACCGGGAGTTAGCACAAAAGTTTTCGGAACTCGAACGGCGTGTCGGGGTGCACGATGACGAGATTGCAGCGATTCTGGAAGCAATCCGGCAGCTGATGGCTCCTTCGGAAAAGCCTCGGCGCGAAATAGGATTTCATGTGCGCGAGCGAGCTGGGCGCTACCGAGCGCCAACACGCGCATGATCGCCTGGACGATTTACTTCACGTTTGCCGGAGCAATTCTGTCGCTGCTTTTGCCGCGCGGGTGTGCTCGCTGGATCGCGCTGCTCACGACGATCGCAGGCTTGGCGCTTGGGATGATCGTGTTTATCGGCACGCCGATTCCGGAGCTGGCGCACTTTACAACTATCGTGCGCGTGCCGTGGGTCCCGGCGCTTGGGATGAATTATCACCTCGCGCTCGATGGCGTGAGTCTGACGATGGTTCTTGTCACCGGCGTATCAGCAGTGAGCACGGTGCTGTTTTCATGGGATGTGGAACATCGGCAGAACGAATTTTTCTTCTGGCTTCTGCTGGTGGTGGCCGGGTGCTACGGCGTGTTCCTCAGTGCGGATCTGTTTTTGCTGTTCGTGTTCTACGAGTTGGTGATTGTGCCGAAATATTTTCTCATCGCGATCTTCGGCTCGACCAACAAGGAATACGGCGCGATGAAGCTCACCCTGTATTCCTTCTTCGGCGGGATGTTCGTGTTCGTTGGAATACTGGTCGCTTATGTCAGTGGGGGGTCATTGGATCTGAATCAGTTGTCGCAGTTCGAATTTTCACCGCAGCTGCAATCGTGGGCGTTTCCGGTGCTATTTCTCGGCTTTGCTGTGCTCGCGGGCATCTGGCCACTGCACACCTGGGCGCCGACTGGTCATGCCGCCGCTCCCACTGCGGGCTCAATGTTGCTCGCGGGAATTGTGATGAAGCTTGGCTCTTACGCCGGTCTACGCGTCGCGATGAATCTTTTTCCGCAGGGATTTCAGATGTGGAGCAAATGGATCGCTGTGCTGGCAGTGATCGGAATCGTGTATGCCGCAGCAGTGGCTCTTCGGCAACGTGATCTGAAATTTGTTATCGGGTATTCGAGCGTGAGCCACATGGGCTTTGTGCTACTCGGTTTTGCCACGGCCAACGCGCTGGGCGTTTCCGGAGCAGTGCTGCAAATGTTCTCGCACGGCGTTATCGCGGCCCTCTTGTTCGCCGTCGCCGGACGCATGATCTACCGGCGCACGCACACGCGCGAACTGGGTGCTCTTTCTGGAATGAATCTGAGCCACGCAATGCCCTTCGCGGCTTTCACTTTCGTGCTCGCGGCGGCTGCCTCAATGGGCATTCCGGGTTTCAGTGGATTCGCAGCTGAGATCACGATTCTTATTGGCGCATGGAAAACTTACCCGATTGCCGTTTGGATCGCCGGAGCCGGGATAGTCCTTGTCGCTGCGTTTACATTGCGCGCGCTAAAGCTTTCGTTCTTCGGTGAGAAAGGTGTCCAAGCCGAAGTTACAACCGTAAGTCGGGAAGTGTTCAACCCGATCACGATTCCGGAGAAAATCGGCGCCTGCATGCTGATGCTCACCACACTCGCCGTCGGCGTTTATCCGAAACTCTTGCTCGATCGCATCATGCCCGCTGTCGAAACCATGAGATTCTTGAAATGAAACGCGTGCTCATCTTCAACGCTGCAGCGCTTTAACGATGTCCTACTTCGAGCTTCTTAAACTTGCATCGCCTGAAGCGGTCGTAGTTGTGACGGCTCTGGTTGTTCTTTCGATGAGTCTCGTTGCGAAACGCGCAGCGGCGGGGTGCGCGTTTGTTGCAGCGCTCGGACTTGTGATTGCAATCGTGGCAGTCCGATGTTTACCGCACAACGACACGCTGTTTGGCGGAATGCTGGTGATCTCGCCCCTGACGTCACTGTTCAAAATCATTTGCCTCGCGCTCGCGTTCTTCACGATTCTGCTGACGCCAGCGGAAAAGGCCCCGCGCCATCGCGGCGAATATCTGGCGCTTATTCTTCTGGCAACGGTCGGCCTGATGCTGCTCGTCGGGAGTGAAGAACTGCTGATGATTTTCATCGGTCTCGAGTTGCTCGGACTGTCGCTTTACGTTATGGCCGCATTCGATAAAACGGACGCGCACTCAGCCGAAGCTGGTCTGAAATATTTTCTGTTCGGCAGCACATCGAGCGCGTTCACACTCTTTGGAATCAGCGTGATTTACGGGATGTCGGGTGCAACCGGTCTCGCCGCGATTTCAAGCAAGTTGGCAACAACGTCAGTAGAGCCACTGCTTGCGGTTGGAATCGTCATGACGCTAGTTGGTTTCGCATTCAAAATCGCTGCCGCGCCGTTCCATCTATGGGCACCTGACGCGTATCAAGGCGCACCTGTTCCGAGCGCGGCGTTCATTGCTTCGGGTTCGAAGGTTGCGTCGTTTGTTGTGCTGGGAAAAATCGTGCTTGTTGGGTTCGCACCGGTGCATGGCAGTGCCGGATGGCACGCGATGGTGGCCGGTTGGTCGCCTGTGCTTGCGGCACTGGCGGCGTTATCGATTGTAATTGGCAATCTCGTCGCGCTTGCGCAATCGAACGTACGCAGACTGCTTGCCTACTCAGCAGTCGCACACGCGGGTTACACGTTGATCGGGTTCGTCGCCGGCGACCGCGAAGGCTTTTCCGCCGCCTTGTTCTACACGACGGTTTATGCGATCACGCTCGTTGGCGCGTTTGGTGTGGTCGGCGTCGTGCGGCGCGAAACCGGCGGCGACAATTTCTCTAATTTTCGCGGACTGTCGTCACAGTCTCCGTTGCTCGCCGGATGCATGGCAATCTTTATGTTGTCCCTCGCGGGCATCCCGCCGTTGGCTGGATTTTTCGGAAAATTCTATTTATTCAGTGCCGCGTTACACGCTGACGCAAATCAGGCGCTTCTTTGGCTTGTCGCGCTTGGACTCGTTGGCAGTTTCGTCTCTCTCTATTATTACCTCCTCGTATTGAAAGCGATTTTTGTGGATGCGTCAGGCGTTGCGGTAGCGGAACCGAGGGCGCGCGTGCGAGCTCTTTCTTTGCAGGAAAGTACGGTTACTCTGCTTGCCGCAGCAGTTGTCTTGCTCGGGCTGCTGCCGAACGTTTTGGCATCGCGCATTCTGGCCGCGATTCCGTAAGAAATTTCCAAAAAAATGCAATTAACACTTGACCCGCGCACCCTAAGTTTTGCATCAAAAGTAATGGTCCCCATTGAGAAGTTGGTGATGTAAAAGATGGGCAGCATCAGCGAGTTCATTGAGCGCCATTTCCGGCATTTCAACGCGGCGGTGCTGAAAGACGCAGCCGAGGCCTACATTGCGCATCTCGATCGTGGCGGAAAGATGATGATCACCTTGGCGGGTGCGATGAGCACCGCCGAACTTGGCGTGTCGCTCGCAGAAATGATCCGCCGTGACAAAGTGCACGCCATCACCTGCACGGGTGCGAACATGGAGGAAGATCTGTTCAATCTCGTCGCGCGCAGCAAATACGAACGGATTCCCAACTATCGGGAGCTAAGTCCACAACAAGAGGAGGAGCTCCTGCGGCGGCACCTGAATCGCGTTACCGACACTTGCATACCCGAAGAGGAAGCGATGCGCCGCATTGAGCGAGTGGTGCTCGATGAATGGGTAGCTGCATCGGAGAACAACGATAGAAAATTTCCCCACGAGTTCCTTTGCAAAATCTTGCGCGAGTGCCGCCTCAAACAATTTTACGAGATCGATCCGACCGATAGTTGGATGGTCGCCGCGGCGCACAAGAACCTTCCTATGTTTGTGCCAGGCTGGGAAGATTCGACCCTTGGAAACATTTACGCTGCCCGCTGCATCACCGGCACCATTAACAATGTGCAAGCGGTCCGGTCGGGCATCGAATACATGATCGAACTTGCGGCGTGGTATCGCCGGGTATCAAAGGATTCATCTATCGGCTTTTTCCAAATTGGCGGCGGCATCGCAGGCGATTTCCCCATTTGCGTTGTACCCATGTTGAATCAGGACGTGGTCAGCACGCCCGTGCCCGAGTGGGGGTATTTTTGCCAAATCAGCGATTCTACCACCAGTTTCGGATCATACTCCGGTGCGGTGCCGAATGAGAAAATCACATGGGGAAAACTGAACGTCGATACTCCGCGGTTCGTGATCGAATCTGATGCGACAATCGTCGCTCCGTTGGTTTTCGCGAAGATTTTAGGGTGGTGACTTGGCAGCTCGTCGCCGCGTTACCAGCCTTCCGTCATTGATTCCATGGCGTGAGACAAGCTTTGAACCGAGGATATTGAATGCTTTACGTGGTGGCGACGCCGATCGGCAATCTGGGCGACATCACCTTGCGGGCTCTTGAGGTCCTGAAGGGCGTTGACCTTGTGGCAGCGGAAGACACGCGGTATTCCGGGTTGCTGCTGAAACATTTCGAGATCAAAAAGCCCTTTGTCAGCTATCACGAACATAATGAAGCGGCGCGCACGGCTGAGTTGGTCGAGCGCCTTGGTCGAGGCGAAAACGTTGCGTTGATTACAGACGCCGGCACGCCTGGTCTTTCCGATCCGGGGCTGCGCCTTATTCGCGAATGCATTAATCGCGAAGTGCCGTTTACGATCGTACCCGGACCATCGTCGATTCTGATGGCTCTGCTCGGTTCCGGATTTTCGAACGAGAAATTCTCGTTCCGTGGATTTCTTCCGGTGAAAAGCGGCCGACGCGAGCGCGAATTGCGGGTAGCAGCAGAACGCGAGGAGACGACACTTTTTTTTGAATCTCCTTATCGGCTTCTTAAAACGCTTCGCGCTTGCAGTATCATTATTCCGGAGCGCGAGCTGTGCATTGCACGTGAGTTGACAAAGAAATTTGAGGAATTTCGTCGCGGCAGTGCTGCCGAACTGCTTGCGCACTATGAGGCACATCCGGCGAAAGGCGAAATCGTGCTCGTCGTCTCCGGCGTGTCGTAGTGCTACCCAGATCTTGTATTGGGAGAGACTTTTCCTCGGGCTGAAAGCCAGAAAACACCGTAGCCCACGGCAAAGCCCTGGGTGGGATGGTTCAAATAAATTGCCGGCCTGAAGGGGCATACCAAAAATCCCGCGCTGATTTTGTTTTGCCCCTTCAGGGCGAATGTTCTTTTATCCGGCAACCCAGGGCGTTGCCCTGGGCTATTTCGAGTTGCGCTTTCAGCGCACAAAAAGCAATGCGCAAAGCTGAGGAATGAAGCTACGCCAAGTCTCCGCGAATAAAGATATCGCAACCGCCGTCGAATCCTGTCTCCAAAACCAGCTAAAGTGATGCGTTCAGATATTGCCACTGGCGAAAGGTTCACAACTGGTCGGCGTCCGGTCGCGTTTGCTGTTTGTCCTGAGTTGCCCGTCGCGATAACCAAACCAGTTTGGACACGTTGGCGTCGCGACGCGACTTTCGCGAGCAGACTAGCTAGCTTCTGCGATTATGAATTAATGAACCACCTGGCACGGTTTATAACGCCATTGCTCGCTGGATGCGTTATCACCCTCTTGCAGGTGGTAATGGCTGTGGCTCTGCTTGCTCCGGAAAAGCCGATCACTGAGCGCTACTCCGCGTTAGTTCAACACGACAGTTATTGGTTCATGAACATTATCGATCGCGGATATCAGACCATTATCCCTCCTATCGATCACAAAGTGATGGAAATCTCGAATGTCGCGTTTTTCCCGGCATACCCGGCGATTGCGGCGTTGCTCCGAAATGCATTCAACATCAACACCAGCACAGCGCTTTTGATCACCGCTCAGCTCGCTGCGTGGGGTTTCTGGACTTATTTCTTCCTCTTCTGCAGGCGATGGAAAGTTGCGGCTTCGCGTCAGATTTGCGGGACACTCCTCATACTGGCGAATCCGGCCGCGTTTTTCCTCATCGCAGCTTACTCGGAATCACTCTTCCTAATGGCGCTCCTTGGCTTCATCTATTGGAGTACCGCGGGGGGTCGCACGGCAAGAGTACTGGCGGCTATGCACGGAATGGTTATGTCCGCGACGCGAATTGTCGGGATTGTGTGCGCTGCGTTTCCTTCGGTGCGTTCGGCTTTTCAGACGGGATGGCGCGGTTTGCTGACGCCAGGCAAATGGCTTCGAGAGAACCGGGCAGCTGTCGGGTTAACGTTTGTGGCGGCCTGCGGCGGGATCGTTTTTTTCGCTTTATGCCAAGTGCGCTGGGGTCATTGGGACGTTTACATGCTCACACAAACGGCTGGCTGGGGGATCGTGCCCGATTATCTTGCAGTGGTTAGGCCCGAAAGTTATCACTGGCTTGTGCCGGCACTAAATAATCCCACTGAAATGAGCCAGTTATCGATGACACTCGGCGCAATGCTATTCGTTGCCATCGCGGTTTGCGAATTGGTTCCAGCGATTCGGCGGCGCACCGGTTTGCCGGTACGCGCAGGGATCTATTTCTGCTCTGTCACGATCTATTACTTTTCAGTGAGCGGCGTCGCCTGCGTCGACATGGAGAGTATGATGCGTTACGAATTCAGCGCGTATGCCTTGATCGTGCTGGCGCTTTTGAATTTTCTGCGTCAATTTCGCATGCCGCCACCGTGGGTGCGCGCTTTTGCAACGGCGGCAGTAGCGTTGGTCAGCGCTGCGGGGTTGTGCCTGCAGGGCTGGTACGTCTGGAATTTCACGCGGGGCCACTGGGTCGCGTAGCAAAACATGAAGTCAAAGGTCGTCATCATCGGTGCAGGTCCGGCAGGTCTAACCGCCGGCTATCTGCTTTCGAAAAACGATGTCGATGTCCTCGTTCTGGAAGCCGATCCCGTTTATGTGGGCGGCATTTCGCGCACGGCGACTTACAAGGGCTTTCATTTCGATATCGGCGGTCATCGTTTCTTCTCAAAATCCAAAGCGGTCGAAGACTTGTGGACCGAGATTTTGCCGAACGACATGCTCACGCGCCCGCGTTCATCGCGTATTTTTTACGGCGGCAAATTTTTCTCCTATCCACTCAAGCCAATCGAAGCGCTGCTGAAGCTCGGCGTTTTCAAATCGATTTTGTGCGTTCTTTCCTGGCTGAAAGCGCGTCTGTTTCCGATCCGGAATCCGCGGAATTTCGAAGAATGGGTTAGCAATCAATTCGGCAAACGACTGTTCAACACGTTCTTCAAGAGTTACACCGAAAAAGTCTGGGGGATGAACTGCAAGGAAATTTCCGCTGACTGGGCAGCGCAACGGATTAAAGGCCTTTCGTTAGGCAGCGCAATCAAGAACGCGCTCGTCCCGCAGAGTTACAACGGGGACCGGAGCAAGGTTATTAAGACGCTGATTAATTCTTTCCGTTATCCTCGGCGAGGTCCGGGAATGATGTGGGAAGCTTGTGCCGAAAAGATGAGGACGCTGGGCGGCAAATTGGAGATGGGCTGCAGGGTGATGCGCTGTTCTTATGACAATTTGTCGGCCCAATGGAAGGTCGAATACAAAAACGGCAACGGAGATCGCCAAATGATCGAAGCCGAACATGTCATTTCGTCTGCGCCGATGCGGGAGCTGGTCTGCGGTTTGTCGCCAGCCGTGAGTGAACGAACAAAGCGCGCGGCTGAGAGCCTCAAGTATCGCGATTTCCTCACAGTCATGCTGATTTTGAAAGATCGAGAAATGTTTGATGACAATTGGATATACATTCACGATCCCAGCGTTAAAGTCGGCCGTGTCCAGAATTTTCGATCGTGGTCGCCAGAAATGGTGCCCGAGGCGGACAAGGTTTGTTACGGTCTGGAATATTTCTGTTTCGAACATGACGGTCTCTGGGACTCTAGCGACAAAGACTTGATCGAGCTCGCAAAGCGCGAGCTGATTCAGATCGGGCTGGCAAAGGAAGGCGATTTCGTCGATGGCTGCGTCGTTCGCCAAAAAAAGGCGTATCCGGTTTATGATGACAACTACGCGCGACATGTTGCCACCATTCGTCAGGAACTGGACACACGGTACCCGAACCTGCACCTGGTTGGCCGTAACGGAATGCACAAATACAACAACCAGGACCACGCCATGATGACAGCGATGTTGTGTGCGGAAAATATTTTCGCCGACACAAAGCTTTACAATCTCTGGCAGGTGAATAGCGACGCCGAATATCACGAAGCCGGTCTCGCTGCGGCTAAGGTAACAGACGGCACCGGGTTACGGCTGGTTCCTACGCGCGTCGGCACTCCGGAGTTGGCGCCGGAAGGGTAGCGCGCGCGTCTCGCGTGCTGGCGAACGCGTCCTCGCGGTCGCGAACTTTTCATCTTGCATCTCGTGGAGATAAAATCCCCGCGCAACGAAAGACTATTTTGGCGGGACGCCGACACCAGCACGCGAGAGGCGTGCGCTACGCATTCTCAAACTCTTCCACTGGCGGGCAAGAGCAGAACAGATTCCTATCGCCGTAGACATTATCGATGCGACCAACGGCGGGCCAGAATTTGTGGTCGCGCGTCCATGGCGCGGGAAAAGCTGCCTGCTCGCGCGAGTAGGGGCGGTCCCATTTGTCGGACGCGATTTGTCGCGCGGTGTGCGGCGCTTTCTTGAGCAAATTGTTTTGCCGATCCTGTTTTCCGTCGACGATTGCTTGCATCTCCGTGTGAATGGAGATCATCGCGTCGCAAAAACGATCAAGCTCGTGTTTCGGTTCACTCTCGGTCGGCTCGATCATCATCGTTCCTCCAACCGGCCACGAAACGGTCGGCGCGTGAAAGCCGTAATCCATCAAACGCTTTGCCACATCTTCGACTTCAATGCCTGCATTTCTCCACTGACGGAGGTCGACAATACATTCGTGCGCGACGAGACCATGCTTGCCCTTGAAAAGAACGGGAAAGTACGGATCGAGCTGTCTAGCGATGTAGTTGGCGTTGAGAATCGCCACCGCGCTCGCGCGTTTTAATCCGGCGGGGCCCATCATGCGGATGTACATCCACGTGATCGTCAGAATGCTGGCGCTGCCCCAGGGCGCTGCTGCGACCGGGCCTACAGAGTAGCGCATGCCTCCGGCTTGCGCATTCTCGGCTTGCAAGCGGGACGCATGCGCCACTTCTTTGGCCGGCAGATACGGCACGAGATGTTTGGCTACACCGATTGGTCCTACACCCGGGCCGCCGCCACCGTGTGGGATGCAAAACGTCTTGTGCAAATTCAGATGACAAACATCGGCGCCGTAATCGCCGGGGCGACAAAGACCGACCTGCGCATTCAAGTTTGCGCCGTCCATGTAAACCTGGCCGCCCTGCGCGTGAACGATGTCGCAAATTTCGCGAATCGTCGGCTCGAATACGCCGTGCGTTGATGGGTAAGTCACCATGAGCGCGGCGAGATCGCGCGCGTGTTCGTCTGCTTTCGCGCGAAGGTCTGCAAGGTTAATGTCTCCATCTTTCAAGCACGCGACCGACACAACCTTGAATCCCGCCATTATCGCACTGGCCGGATTCGTGCCGTGCGCCGAAGTCGGAATGAGACAAACGTTGCGATGCGCTTCGCCGCGCGACGCATGATATTCGCGGATGGCCAGCAAACCTGCGAATTCGCCCTGCGATCCCGCATTCGGTTGCAATGAAACCGCAGCGAAGCCAGTGATTTCTGCGAGCCAATCTTCCAGCTGCTGGAAAATTTCCATGTAGCCCGCCGCCTGTTCGGTGGGAGCGAACGGATGCAATTTGGAAATCTCGGGCCATGAAATTGGGAACATTTCCGCGGTGGCGTTGAGTTTCATCGTGCACGAGCCAAGTGGAATCATTGACGTCGTGAGCG
>JBARMF010000334.1:0-12713 GCA_049802315.1 Candidatus Udaeobacter sp. | reverse complement strand
CAATTACGGCCCGGTGAAACTGCGGAAGCAACTCTGAAGAGAAAACCGGCGTTGCCGGGTGGAGCGATTCGAGCCTCGCCTTGACCTCGAGCTCGGAAAAGAGCGCCGGGCCTTCAATCACTTCATTCTTCAGGATGCGCGCGAAGAAAAAAGATTTTCTGCGCGCGTCGCCAATTGCACAGTATTCCTCCGCATCGCTTTGCATTGCACAAATGGAGGGATACCCGACCAGGCGCGCATCACACGAAAGCTGTATCCCGATCGCGGCCGAAATCGCGATACGTGTTCCAGCATACGACCCGGGGCCAAGTCCGACAGTGATCGTATCCGGAGCGCCAAATTTTCTTCGCACAGCCTGCAGGTTCTCGAAAAACGCTGCCGAGTTTTTTCGATCGTTAGGCCACTCACGCGCGAACTCGATTTCGCCGTCCAGCCACGCCAGGCTGCCTTGCGAGGTGGACAGTTCAAGGGCGAGAGTTTTCATGATCGTGGTGAATTAGCGCTATGATCCGCTCATGCTCCGATTTTATTTCAAAGGAAATCCAGCGCGCCTTGTCTGGAATCAAGTCCGGAAAGCGATCGGCCCATTCGATCACTGAAACGCCATCGCTAAAAAAATAATCTTCCACGCCAAGCCGCTCGGCTGATTCTCGATTTTCCAGACGAAAGAAATCGAAATGGTAAATGGGCAATCGCCCGCCTTGATACTCGTGCACGATGGTAAAGGTCGGACTTCTTACCGTGACGTCGCTTTTCAGACCCGCGACGAGACCCTGCGTGAACAAGGTCTTACCGCTGCCGAGGTCGCCTTTGAGCGCCAATACCGAACCAGCAACAAGATCCTCCGAAATTTGCCGTGCGATTGCTTCCGTTTCAGCGGGGCTGTTGGAAATGAACGTAGCCACGGGGCAATTTGCGATTTGCGATTTGGGATTTGCGATTAAGGGAGCCAATTCGTGTCAGCAGCAACTTTGGGAATTTTCGCCGCCATTCTCGCTCCAGAGAATTTCTGTCGCGCGGCGATACTGCAAAAAGCAATTCGTAATCCTCCCCTTCTGAAATGGCGTTGTCGACGGTTGCACCGCGGGTTATCGGCAAATTTTCCAGCTCGATGTCGAATCCCGCTTTGCTCGCACGCGCAAGTCGAGGAAGATCGGCTCCGAGTCCGTCGCTTAAATCCATCATCGCGTGGATCGAGAAAGCTTTTGTGAGCCAGCGCGACTCGGCAATCCGTGCATTGAACTTCAAATGCTTTCGTTTCAGCGCCCCGCCAAGGCGGCCTGTCACGAAAAGATCATCACCCGATCTTCCGCCACGACGCGATGCCGCGCGGAATTTTTCAACAAATCCGATCACACTCACCGAAATCGCGATGGGCCCCCGAGTATTGCTCGTTTCGCCACCGACAATTCGCACTTTGAAGCGGTTCGCCGCTCCGCGCAGCCCCCGATAAAGCCCTCGCACCCACGCGACTTTAGTTTGCTGGGGAACAATAAGGGTAATTAGCGCGAACCGAGGGACAGCGGACGCCGCCGCGAAATCGCTCAACGGACGCATCATTGCTTTCCATCCGACGTCTAAGGCCTTCGTTCCGTGCGCAAAATGCACGCCTTCGACAACGCAGTCCGTTTTTAGCACGAGATATTTTTTGCCTCGTGGTGTTTCGACAATTGCGCAGTCATCGGCTGAACCCGCAAAGACTTTCCCGCCTCTAACAGGCGGAAGATTAAGTAAGATTCGATTCAGCAGTCGGTCTTCACCCAGAGCACCGAGTTTCATTGAGAAAGGATCTCTGGAAACGCAAGAGCAGTGAGAGTCAGCGAGTTGAAGAGGGAGTGCATTGTCATCGTAACAAGAATCGAGCCGCTCCATTCGTAGGCAATCGCGAAACAGCTTCCCAAAACAAATAACGGCACAAACGACGGAAAGTGTGCGTGGGCCGCGGCGAATAGCAGCGAGCTAAGTATCACCCCGAGAAAACAGCCAACATAGCGTTTGAGCACGCCGTAGATGAAAAATCGAAAAACAAACTCCTCGACGATCGGCGCGACCGCCACCGCGAAAACAATGATGATAATCCGTTCCCCGATGGTGCGCGATCCACTGAAGAACTCGACGATGCTCTGCTTGCTTGAGCCGCCGCCGAAAAACCGCTGATTAATGGTCTCGGAAAAACCGATCAATGGATAAGCAAAAAAGAGCAGGATGGCCCCGGTGCCTAAGGTTCGAAGAAAACTGATCTTGAGAAATCCCGCCGATGCCCCGACATCAAAACCGCGGAATTGCAAAAGAGTGGCTATGACGAGCACCACGAAGGCGCTGACGAGAAAATTGGCCAGAAGGTTGCGTGGGTGAAATTGAAGCGCCGGGTCCGGAACCGTTGAGCTGATCGTCATTAGAAAGAAAAAGATCAGCACACTGGCAAGAACGGCTTCCGGTAGTCCAAAAGCGCGCGACGGTACGTCGACTCCGGACGCGATTCGAATTTGTGCACTGATCTGATAAATCAGCGACACATATACGCAAAGACTGGCAATGAAATAAAGAGCGGAAAGCAAACCCAATGCGAGGCTCGGGGCCGCTCCGAATGTTGCAAAGACGTTCCCGAAGAGCATGAGGGTATGCTGAAGTGTGCGCTACCCTCAATGGCTACGGAGCGTAGTAACTTGGCAGGAAATACGCGCGCCCCGTTTCCAATTGGGGCAGGAGTTGTTTTGGAAGTTGCAGTTCGATTTTCGAGTCTGATTCTCCAAATACGCGCAGGAATCGAGAAAGACTAAATGGCGGTCCATACTTCACGACTTTCGCGTCCGGCGCGTTGCCCAATTGCTTTGCCTTGGCGAACGCGTCGTCTAATTCACCGAGACCGTCTATGAGTTTGTTCTGCAACGCTTCTTTGCCGGAAAGAATTCGGCCGTCGGCGACCGTATTGCGAAGAAGATCAGCCGGCAGGTTTCGCTCCTTTGCAACGATGCCGAGAAATTTGTCGTACGTATTCATAATGAAGTTCTGTACGAGCTCCCGTTCCTCCGGCGTGATCGGTCGCGCTCCGTTCAACATATCTTTGAATTTTCCGCTCTTAAAAACTACTGAGGCGAGGCCGATTTTGTTAAGCAGTTGCTCGTAATTCAGGGTTTGAATGATCACTCCGATGCTGCCGGTGATCGTCGTTTCATTAGCCATCAAAAATTTGCCGCCGCAAGAGACATAATATCCGCCCGAGGCCGCCAATGAATCCATGTAGACCACGACCGGTTTTCTGGCGCGCGTCTTGACAACCGCGCTGTAGATCGCATCAGAAGCGGTAACTTCTCCGCCGGGCGAATCGATCTCCAGCACAATGGCCTTCACTCGGTGGTCTTCGCGCGCCTGTTGAAGCGCTGCACGCAAGTCATCGACCATTGAGTCGCTGACGTTTCCCGGAATCGATGAGCTGATCAGGCCGCGCATGGTGATAACCGCGATTTTGTCCGTCGTTGCGCGGGCACCTCTTTGAAGCAGAATCTCGCGAAAACGCGGAATCGGTTCTGCGTCCCGTATACCGCCGACGCGCTGAAACGCGGCGATCATCAATACAAAATTCACGAACAGACTGGCGCAAAGCGTAATGAACAAAAAGATGCTCAGACAACCCAGCCTGCGATCGGATGCCATACGAGAACGAAACTTCCGGAGAACAGCCGCGCGCACAAGCGCTTTTCGTACTCGCATGACGATCCGCTACCGACCAGCCGTCAAGCTCGGGCGAAATAGCGTAACGCGCGTAAGCTTGGTAGAAAGAAATAGGCGCCGCCGCGTACCGTTACAAATTGTGGCAGGCCGGACACGCGCCGCCGCAGCGTGCTGTCGCCAGGAATGGTAAAGTTGCCAGTAACCGGGCATCCCGGTAATGCTTCACGATTGCCCAGAAGCGGGTCACTTTCTCCACTTACAGCGGAAAACTTAGTGTTCATTATCCATGCATTCTGCAGGAACTCGAACTGGCGCGAAATATTGGTGTTGAGACAGATGAAATGTAATCCGCGAGGCGACTCGTTAGGCGGCGCCGGCTGCAGTGCTTGTTCGGGTGATAGCTCCGAACCGTACTCCCGGCCCCGCCGGAGAATACGATGGAAGCGAACGGATGACGTTAGATCGTCGTAGAAACCCTTGGGACCAAAACCTAGCATGACGATCAGTTTTCGAAGCGCGCTGAGGCGCCGCTCAGGAAAGTCGCTGTTGCGCGGATTGGTTCGGCGAATATGTGCGCCGAAAGGACACCGCGCGCCAACTGGGTCGTTGTCATAGGTAAATTGATTCTGCGTAACGGTCTGCGGATCCGTGCCGGCGATCGGTTCACTTTGGATTGGCACCAAAGGATCGCCTGCTCGCGCGCGCCCGACCATTTTCGCGCCCAACTGATCAGCCTCTTCGAGGCTTTCACCGGATTGCTCATAAAGGAATTTCCAGAAGCCTCGGACATCCTGTTCCAATTGTCGCATGACGAAATAGGTCCCGTTACGCGCCAGATCTTTTTTCGCAGGCGTATCTACAGCGGATAGTAATTCCGCGTTCGCCGCATCCGGGTCCAGCAAAGGCCGATCGGTAAATTTTCCGTATTCGTTGCGATAGCCAAGCAGGAACTCGCCCAGCGCGACAATGTTGGTGTATTCCAACTGAGTGCATGGCGTTTGCCGCTGCTGGTCCCAGTCAATCTGAGGCTGGCTAATGCCATCCCTGAAACTAAATGGTTCATCTCCGTCGAGATTGCTTGTGCCAAGCCAGATCACCTCCTCGAATGCGTCGCTCCAAGTATTACCTTTGGTGTTTTGGACAAAGGAATCGAAATGTTCGGGCTGGGCGAAAAACATTACCAGGAGATGTGGTTCGCTCGCGGGGCGCCCCCAGTCCCAATTCTCGGGTGCGTTACGAGTCACGTCACCCAGCAGCCGCGCGCGGAAATCTTTGCTCATGCCGGTGCGAAACTCACGTGAAAAGCCTTCCATTACCGAGTCTGGCAATCCAAGCTTCGTCAGGCCGGACGCTGTGAACGCGATCTGCAGGGCTGTGGTCGGCGGTGGCGTTTGTTCCGTGGCATCAGTGACCCGAGCCGCTAGCAACCAGGCTTTCGCCGCAGCCACGTTTTTCACGCGCACAAGTGCGTAGGATGCGCTGCTCATGCGACCGTAACCAAAGCGCACCAAACCTTGCACGTCCGCGTAATCGACCATGCCGTGTGTCATAGCAGAGCCAGCCATTCGCAGGCTTCTTGTTCGCTAATCGACGAGGATTCCAATCCTCGACGGATGCGCGCGTTCCTTTCCAAATCGACGGCGGTCAAACCGGGATAAGCCTTGTACCAAACTTGCGTCAGCACGGTGTGGCGTCGCTGGAACTCCTTGAAGCGGCGCTCGTCGGCGCTGCCGCCCCGGAGCAGCCAATCGGTTCTGGGATAGCCGATGCCATTGCTGGTAAAAACATTGAGGCCGAAGCCGAGCTTATTGATGAAGTCGTCCATGTAGCTCTCATTGCCGCCGTCATAGTTGCTGAAAAAACCCAGTCGCTCGGTACCTCGAATCAACACCCAGTGCGCGAAGTGGATACTGCGGACCCGCCCCAGACGTCCAGGCTGAATGATGTGTCGCGTTGCGTAGTCGATCACCAAGAGAACACCTCTGAGGGTCACGCGCCGCAAGCGTCCCGGTTTTAAGTTGCCTAACGCACTGTACGGATTGGTAACATCATGATCCTCCGCCTCCGCCAAGGCCTCGAAATGGGCATCGTCGACGACGACGTAGGGCTCCGGATCGGTCTTTTCCAAGCGGCGAAGCTGAAAAAGATAGAATGGAGCGATCAGAATCAGCAGCGGCGAAGCCAGTAACAGCAACAAGGGCATGCAGATCAGGTGCAACATTTTTCTGATCCACCAGCCAATCGGCGTCGCCTCCTCGTCGGACAGAGTAAGGCGGCCCGCTGACTTTTCCGCCTCCACGAACCGCTTTAGCTGCGCATGAATTTCCCGCGGCGGCAGACCCTCCAACGAAGACGCCTGGCTGGCAAGGTGGCTTTCGATCGCATCCTGCAACGCCGCTTCTTGGCGGATCCGCCGCACCGTACGCCCGCGTGTGTTCACATAAACCGCGCTGGCGGGACTGCGCAGCAACTTCATCCAAGCCATAAGATCGGTGTCGGACGCGAATCCATGGCAGCATGAAAAGATCGCGCGCAAGCCGTCGGGCGCACGTCTCACCAATTCGTTGAGGAATGCCTCCTCCTCGCCGTCGATGTCGCCGAGAAAGGCGAGATACAGCGGAAAGGTGCGGGCCGGCAAACCGTAAACGCGCAGGTCTCCGACGGTTTTATCGTCGAGGATCACAAAACGCGCGAAATGAAGCGTGTCGAACTGCGCGAACGGGACCAGTGGGTTGTTTGGGTTAACCAACCCCGGCGCCTCGTTCATGGAGGCGAGCAAGCCGCGCAGTTCCGCCTCGCGTGACAGAACGATCGGCGCCAGGATCATGAAATTTCCCTGGGGCGTCATGGCCTCCTAGTCGAATATCTCGTCACCTGTCGGCTCGAAATGAGGGACCTTATTCATGTCATGCCGCAGCTTAGACAACTCGTAATACATCCGCTGCCGGGCACGGCTTTGATTACCAAGAGGACGATGCTCGGCGATGGTATGCCAGGGGTTATAAGAGAGCTTCCTGGCAAATTCCATTTGTGCCGGCGAGTCGAACTTCTGTTTCGGCAGCCGCAATGTTGCCACTGAAAGAGGTGGCGAGAGTTTCTCCGGCCAGAGCACACCGTTATTCTCAATCGGCATGAGGAATGAATCGGTCTGCAACTGCAGGCGAAAGTCCAACTCCACGTCTCCTTCATCCAGGGCCTTCACCATTGCATCGCGCAAATAATCATCGGGCGGCCGCAAAGGAAGCCGCGGGATCGGAGTTTTCTTTTCCGTCTTGGGCCAGACTGAATATTGCGTTGCCTGGCCTTCGCCCAGCAGATACGGCACACAACTAAAATACGGAGCTTCAAAAGGACTAGTCTGCGTTTTGGTCCAGAGTCCCTGCATGATCATGTCCAAAATGTGGGGCTGCTGGAAATTGACGAAGTGAAAAATCTGCGCGTTTTTCACGCTCCATTTTTGCAGGTGCGCATTCGAGTTCACATCCTGTGTAACAAAGGTGGGCGTTGAGACGCCGAACATATCCAGCGTAAATTTCTCCTCATCCATCAACTTCGGACCCGGCACACCCAGGAGTTTGATGCTGATGCTCATAAAGCCCACGTCGTCGATGTCTGGAGTAACGTAAGGCCCGGGTCCGGAAAAGCGCACCCAACAACGGAACGACTGTGGTTTGGAGTAGATGCCGTAACGAAACTGTGGCGGAAGGTTGGCATGGACGACAAACTCGCCTCGCACAATGCCGTGTGTCTTAGTGTTGCCGCCCCGCTCAAATGCGCCCGGTTTCCAGAGTCCTCGCATCTGCGTGGTGAAACTGTCGATGATCGAGCTAAGGAATTCCTCTTCGTTTGGCAGCGGTTTTTCCTCGGCAATCTTTAGGCCTTCGTCTTTCCGCTGCATGTTGATCAATCCGGTGACCAGGCGCGCGATTGGATCGCGAAGGATGGCGTCGAATGTTGGGCGAAGCCAGTGATCAACTCGGCGTTCCATCTGCAAAAGGAACATCGTGGTGTTGCTCACCAAGTTTAGGAACCACGAGCCAGTATTGGCGCGCGGCATTGGACGACTGGCGTTCGAATTCACGGCACCTTTGATGGCCGCACGATATGATTACGGGGCACCCGGAAACTCCAAGGCGAAATCAATTAACCGCTTTTTGCCCAGATAAACTTTGCCGAGGTAAGTGCGCGGCGCGACTTCGCGAATCTCATCGCGGACCCAATGCGCCAGCAGCGACGTCTCGGAATAATCGAGGACGATGCACTCCTTTTTGTCCATCCAGCTCGAACCCTTGTAGACCTTCGCGATAATCGCGTTCAATCCGAAGAACAAAATCTTATTTCGCAAAACGCCCTTGGTCGGATCAAAAACTTTTCCCTGCCACGCAAAATGGTTTATGAAATTTGCAACATCCTGCGAATAAGTCGTTCCCGGCGCGACGATTGCCGTTCCCTTGGCCTCGCCGCTCGGAATTTCGCCGACAGGACTTTGCGTGAACAGATCATCCAGCTGCGCCTGTGACATCTTTAACATTTCTGGAACTGTTACCGCCATTTGTTTCCTTTCTTTTAACGCGCTAAAACGTTTTTAAGTATTCGATCAGCGCGCGCTTGTCTGAATCCGGCAGGTCCGTGCCGAAATAATGTCCTTTGTCTTCAACGAAGTCGGGACATTTGTTTGCTGCCACCAATTCGGGAACCGCTTTTGCCAACTCTGCGGTGGCGCCTTCCGACGAAAGATTCATCGTGTGAATTTTAACCAACGCCTTCACGATTTTGGCCTGCAACACGACCAATTGGCCGAGATCGGGTTCGAGGTTGCCGATTAAATTAATCGGCACTCCTTTCGGGATCGGACCGATGCTGATGTATCCATCGGTGCCAGCTAGATGCTGAAGCGGTTTCGGCACAAACTCTTTGCGCAAATGCAGTGTGCATTCGTTTTGCGTTCGCCAGATCGAATCTTTGTTGAGCCGCTTTTCCGGCCAGAGCAATTTTTCGATCGCGTCGTTGAATGCGTCCATCCGTCCTCCTACGGAAGGATCGCCAGTAAATTTTCCCAGGGTGTTGTTGTGCAATAGCGGCGCGGAACTCCACACGCTCACCAGCGACGCCACGCGGTAGTAGCCTGGTGCGACATTTTTTTCTTTCGGTTTGAATTTGATCGGATGCGTCTCATCAAACGGGTTGAAAAATTCGAGCTCGTCGACTGGCGAAAGCTCTTTGTACGTGAGCGAAGAGAAATTGTCCCAGACGTGACCAGCCTTCGCGTTAGTTCCGAACGCGCGCGCCGAATTCGTTTCGATTTCCGTCAGTGGATAACGCCTGTCGTTGGAAAGAAAATTATTTTCCAGAAAATCGGGCGCCATCACGGCAGCGCGGAACCATGCTTTTCCTTCGCCGGAGTGTGGATCGATGTTTGCTGCCGGTTGTTTGCTGGAATGACACACCGCGCAGCTTTCGGCGAAAACTTCTTTTCCGCGCGTCATCACAGCGACATCCGTGGTGATGTAAGCCTGTCCACCCGGCGCATCGGTGAGATGGAACGGTTGAAGCCGGCGAAAAAAGGCGGCGACATTTGCCAGACGCTCTTCAGTTGCGCGCCAGAAAACGGAATGCTCGCGCGCGTAAGCAATCTCGAACGGTTTTTGCGGTGTGAGCCCGATCAAACGGTTGTGCAGTGTTAGCCAATACTCTGAAAACATGCCGATGTTGACGTACACACGGATCGTCGCGCCGGCCACGCCGATTGAATCTGCGCCGTCTTTCAGCACGTGTGGCACCCGCATCTCCTCTTTTTCTCCTGGCAATGCCAGTGTTCCGCCGGCCATCTTTTCCGTCGCCGCGATCCGCTCTCGCTCAGCAAGCAAAAAGATCGGGTTGATTGCATTGGGGTTGTTAATGTGATCGTTCGCGCTGCGCGAGGTATCGGAAGTGCCGCGAGGTTGTGCGAGGAGCATTTCGTAAAAGAAGCCGCCTTTCTCGACGTTACAGGCGAACACTTTTCCCTCGTTGATGTACTGATTGCCGATCGCTGAGGCTAGGTTTTCCCAGCGCGGATTTTCTGGATCGAGCGGCGGATTACTCGGGTTCGGTGCGTTGTGACAAGCACCGCACGCGATGCCGACGCGATACGGACGGATGAGTTTGTTGTCGTTGTAGTAAGCGGGATCGTTCATGAAACGATCGCCATTCCATTTTTTGCGCGCTTCCTCATTGAAATCCGGATTCGGAAAGAGTCGGAAACCGAGTACACCTGAGGGCCTACCGTAAACTGTTCGATTGATGCCTGCCGGTTCGGGCTCCGCCTCTTCGTCGAGCCACAAGCCGAATTCATCCGGCCTGCTCGCTGCGCGAAATCCCGGCTCATTCACCAGACCGAGTACTTTGAAACGTTCGCCGCGCGGAAATTTACGACTATCGAGCATCTTCAGCAGATCCATTAGGCCGAAACTGTCTTGAGCGACGTGATTCCAAAAATGCTCGTTACCGCCGCTCCAGAGGTTCCACGTGTTGCGGCCCATGATTTCCTCCGACGAAAGATTAACGCCTCCATCCATCGGCTTGAAAATGTCGGCAGTGATTTGCGGAAAATCTGCGGTGCTTTTTCCTGCCGCTTTAGCTTCGTCTATCGGCTCGTCTTTTTTGCAGCTGGCAAATACGAGCAAGGCGCACATACCAACGCAAGATCCGACTCGAGTGAGACGGAGAAGATGGCGCCTCGCTGGCAGCATTGCCTTCACCGAGTCGTCATTGATACGTCGTTCGTGAATCGTGTGGCAAGAAAATTTCCAAAGAAACAGGAAACGGCGGTTTGCAGCCGACAAATTTTTCCGGGCCGGCCGAAGACGCCGTTGCCGTCCGTTAGAACGCCCACTCGCCGCGAGCAAATAATACGGCGAACAGGGCGAAGAACAAAAGGGACCACACCGTGAGAACACCAGCCAAAAGCGGTTTTGGCTGAGCAAACCGAAGAGTATGAAGATCGGGAACATCGTTAGGTGTAGCGGGGAATGCTGCGGAAGTAATTTACGCTGGCGAATAAAATCCAGTTTCCCGTCATCCACGCCGCGTACATCGGGCGCAACTTGATCCAACTAATGATCGTGCAGACAAGTCCAAGCCCGAGGAAAGCCAACTCCTGCACGCCTATCATTTCTGCTTCATTCGGCGTCGGGTAATGCGCCCGGAGCATTTTCCAGATCCCAGCCCAAGGCAATGCAAACGATTGCTCGAACGATATTTTTCGCGTTTGCAGAAATGACAACGCGTCTCCAGAGACTCGCCAGTTGAGCAGTAGATATGCTGCAAAGCCGGTAGGGACTAGAGCGATCCACGAACACTACGGATTCCACCGGCGATTGGTCGAATATTTTTGTGCTGCTTCGACGGCTAGCGTAGGAACAAGAATAGCGCCAGCTGCGCGTGTCAGCCAGCAAAAGGCCCCAAGCAAACCTGCTAGTCCCCATCGATCGGTGCGCGCAGCCAGGACAGAACCGAGTGCCAGAGCCAGAAACAAACTTTCGCTATATCCCACGTGCAGAAAGTAAGCTGTCGGAAAAATAAGAAAGAACCACACACTGCGCAGCGCGACCGCGCTACCATGATCGAGTTGTACCAATCTGCGCAACAGAACCGCCGCGGCAATCGAAGCGATGCCGGAGACGATAAGCCCGGCAGCAAGATAATTTCCACTGATGTAAGCGACCAACCGAAGGAGGCACGGAAACAGCGGGTAAAACGCAAGCGAGCCGTCTCCCGCCTCGTATCCAAATTCTGCAATCTTTTGGTAATGGCCGAAATCCCACTGATCCCATAGCGCGAACCATCGATTTGGGGTTGGTGCGTATCTGTCCCAAAGCATCGGGTAGCTTTTAACTCCGATAACAAAGAGCAGGGTCTTGATTGCTATCACCCAACCGATCACGATCCAGTCTTCCCTCGGAAGGAAAGCAATGATTCGCTTAATTGGCTGCAGAATTGAGGGCGGCCTCGCTGAAGATGTCATTCAACGAATTCCACTTCGATTGGAACGTCGATGTAGCCCTTGTCGCGAGCGTCAGTCAGAAACTTGCGGATTGCTGCGCGTCCAGTTTCGCCATACTCGCGAGTAAATTCATTCACGTACATGCCGATGAACTTGCTGGCGAGTTGCGCGTTCATGTCGCGTGCGTATGCGAGCGAATAAGCGACGGCTTCGTCTCGATGTGTCAGACCGTAGTCGATGCTTTCGCCAATGATCTCGCTGATGTCACGTCGCACTCGTGGCGGGATATCTTTGCGCACCACATTTCCGCCTAACGGCAACGGCAGCCCCGTCTTGCGCTTCCACCATTCACCGAGATCGACGATCTTCTCAAAACCGGACCGTGCGTACGTGAGTTGGCCCTCGTGAATGATCAAACCGGCATCCGCGCGTCCGTTTTCTACCGCATCGAAAATTTTGTCGAATGGAACGACCATGAATTTGAATTCGCCGAGAAAAAGTTGAAGGGCCAGAAACGCGCTCGTCATCTTACCGGGGACAGCAATCGTTCCGCTGCGCAACGACTCGCGCGCATCAGCTTCTTGAGTTGGTGTTGAACGTTCGATGTTGGGCGTTGGATGTTTTCGGATCACAAGCGGTCCATATCCATCGCCCATGCTCGCGCCGCACGGCAGCAGCGCGTATTTGTCTGCGACGTAGGCGTACGCGTGAATGGAAATAGCTGAAATGTGCAACTCGCCGCGCTCCGCCCGCTCATTCAACGTCTGAATGTCTTCCAGCCGATGTTCAAACCGATAACCGCGCAGATCGATCTTGTTCTTCGCGATCGCGTAGAACATGAACGCATCGTCTGGGTCGGGCGAATGACCAAGTGTAAAGGTTTCAGTGGGATTCTTTATCATTGGGATTCGTCATTCACGACCGTATTCACGTTTGGTAGCTATACAAAAGGCTGTGCAACTCAATTTACGTACTCTGGAGCGAGCCAAACGAAATTTAGCTGTAGCCGCTGCTCTGTGAGAAGCGCCGCTGAATGACGCCATGCACACGTTGGGAC
>JBARMF010000333.1:0-3277 GCA_049802315.1 Candidatus Udaeobacter sp. | reverse complement strand
CTCCTGCGCCGGCGCTTGCAGCAAATCGACGTGGACCTCACCAAGTCGCGCGCGATGAGACATAATCTGGGAACGGTGCTTGGCACCGGCGGCCGTCACCTGCTGGATCACCTGATCGAAATACGTCAGCTCGATCGTCGCTGGTTGCGGCGGCTACTCACTGAGGTCGAGAAGGGGAAGGTGCGCGACCTCAAACCCGAGGCGTTGAAGCGGCTGGCAGCACAGGCGTCGGGTGCAAAGAGACGTTCCTAAGTATTGTCCGAAACGATTTTTTCAATTGTGTCTGGTAAACGGTTTCGAATACCAATCGATCTGCGCGAATGCAGTTCTGACGTTGCAACAATGACCACGGTCGAGTACGACTGAACGGCGATGTTTTCGATTCAAAAGCTGCTCGGGCGCGACCAAAAGTTTTACGATTTGCTCGAAGCCAGTGCGCAGCAGGCCGACGCAAGCGTCCACCACCTGATCGGCTTATTGCAAAAACTCGAGCAACACGACACACCGGAAAATCTGGAGCAATTCGCTCACAGCAGGCGTGAGGATAAACGGATCACGCAGGAATTGACCGAGCAACTTTCCAAAACGTTTGTCACCCCTTTCGAACGGGAAGACATCCAAGAGTTGGGGGCCGCGCTCTACAAAATACCGAAAACGGTCGAGAAAATTGGCGAGCGCATCTTGATCTGCCCCGAAGATCTGGCAGGACAAAGTTTTGGTAAGCAAGTTGAGCTGCTCGACCAGGCCGCCGAAATGGTTCTAGCCATGGTAAAACAACTGCGCCACGGGATCGACGCCCGCACCGCGCGCGAAATGAACGCCAAACTGCAGAGCATAGAAGGCGATGCCGACAAGCTCGAACTGGAGCGTCTTCGTGATCTTTTCAAAGGCGATCACGCCGCGAAGCAGATTATTTTTCTGCATGACCTTTACGGGCTCTTGGAAAAAGTGATCGACCGCTGCCGCGACACGGGCAACATCATCCTACAGGTGGCGCTGAAATATTCGTAGCGAACGGACCGCGTGCTCACGCTGATTTTGGTCATTCTGGCCGCTGTCATTTTCGAATACAGCAATGGCTTCCACGACGCGGCAAACGCGATCGCCACTGTTGTCTCGACGCGAGTACTAACGCCGCGCCAGGCGATTGCGATGGCTGCATTCTTCAATTTTACAGGAGCGTTAGTCGGCGGCGCGGTTGCTTCCACGATCGGCAAAGGATTGGTGGACACTGAGGTGGTCACCATGACGACCGTGCTCTGTGCTGTGATAGCCGCCTTTAGCTGGAACATTGCCACCTGGTGGTTGGGTTTACCATCAAGTTCAAGTCACGCACTGATCGGCGGACTTTGCGGCGCCGCGCTCGCTGCTGCGAGGGGCGATTGGTCAGTAATCAAATGGAACGAAGGAGTGTGGCCGAAAGTTGTCCTGCCTATGATCGCGTCGCCAATTGCCGGCTTCGTGTTCGGCGCGCTCTTCATGTTTTTGTTGCTTGTCGCACTGCATCGCTTCACGCCGCACTTTGTTCAATCGCTATTTGGAAAACTGCAAATCTTCAGTGCGGCCTGGATGGCCCATAGTCACGGCACAAATGATGCACAGAAAACGATGGGCATCATCACTCTGGCGCTGTTTACCGGAACCAAGGCGGGCAGCTTCGAGCATCTGCCGCGCTGGCTCGATTTTCTGAAAACGCCAGCGTTCGTACTTCCAACATGGGTGATCGCTCTGTGCGCCATCACGATGGCGGCGGGAACGGCGGCTGGTGGTTGGCGCATCATTCGCACGCTCGGCCATCGTGTGGTGAAATTGCAGCCGGTGCATGGCTTCGCGGCGGAAACCACTGCCGCGCTAATCATTCAGGTCGCGAGCTACTACGGCATTCCACTCTCAACCACTCACGTAATTTCCACGTCGATCATGGGCGTCGGGGCGGTAAAACGTTTCACTGGAATTCGCTGGACAGTAGTGGAGCGAATTGTTTGGGCGTGGGTTTTCACTCTCCCCGCAACCGCCCTAATCGGCTACATGCTCGAGCGCGCAATTGGAACGCATTGACCTTAAATGAACCGCACGGCATAGGAAAACGTGGCCACACCGAAACATATCCTTGGGACGTTCGATGAAGCGCTGAGCGATCTCCGGAACGATCTGCTCACAATGGCGGGGCTAACCGAACGCAGCCTTTATCGCGCCATTAATGGATTGCTTCAGCGGGATGATGACCTTTGCACAAAAGCCATCGCTGACGACGAGGAAGTTGATCAATTGGAGAAGCAAATTGATAAGGCCGGTCTCGAAATTTTGATTCGCTACCAGCCGGTGGCGTCTGATCTACGGCAAGTGATTTCTGCAATGAAACTTTCGCCCAACATCGAGCGCGTAGCCGATGAAGCGACAAATATCGCTGAATGTGCGCAAAAGTTGAACCGACATCCGCCCCTGAATGAAGTGAACTTGATCGTACCGATCCAGGCGCACGCAATATCGATGTTCAAGGACGGCCTCGACGCTTTTGTACGAGAAGATGTCGATCTGGCGCGGGCGGTCGTCAGTCGCGACGAGCAACTCGACGATATGAATGTCTCCGCAAACCGGCAGTTGACCGAACGGATGATGCAGGACCGCGATCAACTACGTGGCTATCTGAATTTGATTTTAATCTCACGCTGTCTCGAACGTGTCGGTGATCACGCGACCAACATCGCCGAGGACGCCGTTTACGCCGCTGCCGCGGAGGACATCAGGCACCAGACCTGAGACTATCCCTTTTCGACCGATACCGACGTCGCCTTTGTTACGGCGAAGACTCCGTCGCCTTCTTTCAAATTCATTCGCTTCACGGAACCCGTTGTAATAATTGACGTCACGATTCCGGCCGCAGTTCGGATGACAACTTCTGACACAACTTTGTCCGAAACGATTTTCTCAACTGTGCCAGGCAAGCGGTTTCGAATACTTATGCTCATGGTGATTGTGACTCCTGTTGAGGGCTGCTCAAAGGCCTGGCTTGCCGCAGTACCACCTGCGACGAATCCTTCATATCGGTAACGATCAAAAACCGTTGCGACGTCGAAGAGTTTGGATCGTTGCCTGCGAGGACCTTGAGCGGTCCAATTGCCTGAACAATACCAGCGCCATCAGGATTTATTTTCAGAACGGCGAGGGGATCGAGTTTACCGAATGGCGACTGGTTAGACTCCGCTAGATAAACCTGATATTGCGTCTGAGGAGCTAGCCCTTTCGCCGCAATCTGAATCAGATCAAGTAGGCCTAA